>JAYVAS010000256.1:0-10540 GCA_043750895.1 Pseudomonadota bacterium | reverse complement strand
CATGCTCGTCGCTCTCCTCGCGATCGCCGCGCCGGCGTGGGCCGGGCCGGCCTTCCTGGACCAGGGCTTCATCCTCGCCGCGCCCGCCACCGGGCCGTTCGCCGGCGGGGTGGGTGCTCCGACCGTCGACTACGACGCGCGCACCGGCACCTACGCGATGTACTTCGAGTCGCCGACCCCCACCCTCCCCGCCGAGTGCGACACCGCCTACGCGATCGGCCGCGCCACGTCCTCGGACGGCGTCAACTGGGTGGTGGACGCCGAACCGGTGCTCGGCCCCGACCTCGGCACGCCCGGGAGCCCCTTCCACTGCGTCGCCGCCCAGCCCGCCATCGTGTTCGACGGCGCCACCTGGCACCTCTTCTTTACCATGGCGTCGGAGCCGGTCGCCGAGGGTCAGCCCAACACCAGCACCGGCATCGGCTACGCCACCTCCGCCGACGGCACCCACTTCACCGTCCAGTCCGCCCCGCTGATCGCCTACGACGGCGTCACCCTGGGCCTCCCCTCCGCGGTCATCGTCGACCGTGTGCTCTACCTCATGTACGTCTGGCGGCCGGACTTCCGGATCGCGTCCATCCCCCTCGACGGCGGCACCAACTGGACCATCGAAGAGAGGATCGTGCTCTACCACAGCGACGCGGGCGACTGGGCCCTGCAATGGGTGTTGGGGCCGTCGGTCTACTGCGAGGAGGATCAGACCGATCCGTTCAGCCTGGTCTTCGGCGGCGACGACGACAACAACGCCCGCAACCTCGGCTACGCCCGGTCCGCCACCGGCTACACCTGGTCGCTGGACGCGGAGAACCCCCTCCCCGTCGACACCCTCGACACCTCCAGCCTCAACCACTGGGACGTGCTCGAGGCCGGCGCCGACGCGCTCATGTGGTACTCGAAGACCGATCCGGAGACGGGCCTCAAGGCGATCGGCCACGCGGTCACCGCCGTCGCGCACGACGTGGCCGGACCGCGCATGTGCCCGCGCCCGGCACCACCGGACACGGGAACGACCGACACCGGGACGACCGACACCGCCCCGACCGACACTGCCGGCACCGACTCGACCGCCGAGACCGGATCCGAACCGAAGGACGGCGGCGCCTGTGGCTGTGCGAGCCCGGGTGGGGCCGAGGCCGCGGGGTTGTTGGTGGCCCTCGCGGGATTGCTGATCCGCCGGCGGCGTACCGGGTGACCCGCCGGGGCTCGGCCCCGGCGGAGGTCTCGGGCCGAGCTACCGCCGCTCGAACGCGCCGATATCGCAGACGCTGACGCCGTCGCGGTCCCCGTCGATCGGCCGGCGGCGGCCCGTCTGGTCCCGGCGCGTGCAGCCAGCGGGGTCCCCGGCGTCGAGCGCGGCGGAGCTGGGGGTGATCTGCAGGACCTGGTCGTCTGAGCCGCGGGGGGTGGACAGGGTAGCCGCGAGCCCCGAGGCGATGCTGACGGTGCCGTCCCCGTAGATGTCGGTGCGTGCCAAGCCGGAGCAGGTCGTCGTCGACGCGACGGCGGCGACGCCGACGAGGTTGTAGCCGTCGCTGGTGATCGTGCCCGAGCAGTCCGCGGCGCTTCGGCCCGACCCGTTGCGTGCGTACAGGCTGTTGTGAGAGGAGAGCGTCCCGCTGGCGACGTAGACGCCGCTGGTTGACGGGGCGTCCGCGGCGAGGTTGTACCCGACCGTGGAGCTGTAGACCTCGACGGCGCCCCCGCCGACGTGCAGGCCGGCACCGTACCGCGCCTCATTCGCGTAGAGCGTCGAGAGCGTGAGGCTCAGCGTGCCTCCGACCACCGAGATGGCGCCGCCCGGCGTGGTCCCTCCGATGTAGCCCACGTCGGTCACGACGTTTCCGGAGAAGGTGCAGGTGTCGATGGTGGTCGCCCCCCCCACGATCATCACGCCAGCCCCGCCGTAGTAGAGCCCTGCCCAGATGCCGCCGATGTCCCAGACCTCGTTGTCGGAGATCGCGCAGTTGCTGATGTAGTTGTTTCCAGCCGCGATGAAGAGGCCGCCGCCCGCGTACGCACCGTCGTTCTCGGTGACCGTGGTGCCATCGAGAGAGAAGTAGCTCCCGGCCTGGTAGATGCCGCCACCGTACAGCACGCCGACGTAGTAGCTGGAGGCCGAGTCGTACATGTCGTTGTTGGTGACGTCACCGTCTACGAGGGTCAGCGAGCCGCTGTTGTAGATCGCGGCCCCACGCGCTGCCCAACCGTAGTGGTAGGCGGCCCCGCCGTGGAGGTTGTCGTGCACCGAGCAGTCGGTGAGGGTCATGGTCCCGGCGTTGTAGATGCCGCCCGCGTTCGGTCCGCCGTTGTAGGTGGTGGTCTCGTGGTCCATCCGGCCGCCGGTGATCTCGACGTCGTCGAGGTCGACCGAGCCCGCGTTGTAGAGCACCCCGGCGTAGCCGTAGTAGAGCGGGCTCCCGGTGCCGTCGAGCGACAGCGAGGTGAGGGTCACGCCGGTGGCGGTGGCGGTCACGTTCAGCAGCGTCCAGTACCCGGTGCTTTCGATCACCGTGACGCCCTGTCCGGCGCCGGTCACGTTCACGGACTCGGTGATCTCGAAGTCGGCGCTGATATAGGGGCTAAGCGTGTAGACGCCCGCCGGAATGTCGATGTCGTCGGTCCCGGCCAGCCCGTTGGCTTCTTCCAGCGCGGCGCGAACCGTACAGTCGCCCGATGCGTCCGCACACAGGCCGTCGCCCGGCGAAACGTCTTGGGTATCGGCGGTTTGGTTGACGGTGAAGGTGGCGGCGACGGCGGTGTTGACGAGGACGGCTTGAATAATAAGCATTGGTGTGGTGGGCTCCAAGGTTCGGATACAGGATCCTACGACCAGAGTCAAACGCGTCTGCCCTTGGAGAGGCAGCTTGTTTGTCGTGGAACCTGACTTGGCCACTCGGCGCACGTTTTCCCCTCCGCCGGCCCCTTGACCCTACGGTCTGCGTGAGTAAAAGCTCACGCATGCCGCGCGTCGCTGTACCGGACGACCTCCTCCTCGCCGCCGCCCGTGCGGTGTTCCTCGAGGCCGGCGCCGGGGCTACGACAGCGGCAATAGCGCGGCGGGCAGGGGTCTCCGAGGCGCTGGTCTTCAAGCGGTTCCACACCAAGGCGGAGCTGTTCGAGCGCGCCATGGCAGGTCGGCGCCCGGAGTGGGTCGGCGAGCTCGATCGGGTCGACCTTCCCTTCCCCGATCAGCTCGAGCGGATCGCCATCGGCATGATCGAGTCCATGCGCGCCGACATGCCGACGTCGATGCTCTTGTGGAGCCGCAATCCCAGCACCCCCCGGTTCACCAGCAGCGCTTCGGCGCCGGTGATGGGCATGAAGATCCTCTCCGCCTGGTTCGAAGCGCAGATGAATTCGGGTCGGATGCGTCGTTCCGACCCCGAGATGTTCGCGCGTGTCTACTCCGGCGCCATCGTCGCGTTCTCCATGAGCGAAATGACCGGGCTCGCGGCGCTGATGCCGCTGGCCACCACCACCTTTGTCCGCGGCCTGGTGGACGCCCTCTGGCAGGGCGCTCGACCGGATCGACCCGCCCCATGAGCGTCTCCATGCCGCCCTTTCGTGCTCTTTTTTTGTTCGTGAGTGTGAGTGTCTACTCACTCACTTTCGCACGCCCTGCCCACGCCGGCGGGCTCGATGATCTCCTCGAGCGGGCGTTGTCGGTCGACCCGCGGCTGGCCGCAGCCCAGGCAGACGCCGACGCCGCCGCCGCGCGGGTGGGCGGGAGCCGCGCCGCCCTGCTCCCACGGCTGTCGGCCTCGGCCGGGTACACCCGCAACCAGTACGCCAGCGAGGTGACGTTTCCTGGCGCCGATCCGGTGGTCATCACCCCGGTGGACCAGCTCGACGCAAGCGTCCGCCTCGACGTCCCGTTGGTGGATCTGGCTGCGTGGTCGACGCTTTCGGCGTCGGCCGAGTGCCGGGATGCCACCGAAGCGTCCTCCGCCGCCGCGGTCGGGCAGGCGCTGTACGGGGTGGCCCAGGCCGCCTGGGACCTGCGCAGCGCCGAGCTCGCCCGGACGGCCGCGGCAGCCTCCGTCGCCGCGAACGCGGCCCTGCTCGAACGGGCCCGGGCCCGCCGCGACGCCGGTACCGGCGCTGAGCTCGACGTGCTGCGCGCCACCGGCGACCTCGCCCGCACCCAGGGTGCGCTCGCCGACGCCGACGCCGATCTCGACGCGGCCCGTCGGGCCCTTCGCGCCCGTACCGGGGTCGACGCCCTCCCCGCCGACCTCGTCGCCCGCCCGCCACCCGCCGGCGACGCGGCAGCTGGCGCCCTCGACCGACCCGAGGTGGTGGCCGCCCGGGCCACCCTCGCCTGCCGCGCGCGCACCCGGGACGCCGCCCGCCTGGGTCTCGCGCCCTCGGTGGGCGCCTTCGCCCAGGAGCGCGTGAGCAACGCCACCGGGTTCTCCGGGCAGGCTTCGTCGTGGTCCGCGGGGGCGTCCCTCACCTGGACCCCGGTGGACGGGGGGCGCCGCCTCGCCCAGAGCGCGGAAGCCGCCGCCAACGTCCGGGCCGCCGAGGCCGCCCTCGCCCAGCGGGAGCAGGAGGCGGTCGACGGACTGGCGGATGCCAACGCCCGGCTCGCCGCCGCGCGCGTCACCCTCACCGCCGCCCGAGATCGGCAGGCGGCTGCCGACGCCGCCGCCACCGACGCCCGGACCCGGTTCGAGGTGGGCACCGGCGCCGCGGTGGACGTCTCCCGTAGCGTCGATGAGGCGCTGGCCGCCGCCATCGCCCTGGCGCGCGCCGAGGCCCGGCACGCCCTCGCGGTCGAGACCCTCCGGCTCGCCGCCGGCCGCCCCCTCCGCCTCGCCTCGGTGAACCCATGACCCGCCTCCTCCCTCGCCTCTCCGTGCTGTTCGACACCGCGGTGCGCATGGCCCTCCACGACCGGATGAAGCTGGCCGGCGCGCTCCTCGGGGTGATCTTCGCGACCTTCCTCGGCGCCCAGCAGTTGGGCATCTTCCTGGGCCTGGTCGCGAAGAACACCCTCCTCGCCGACGGCGTTCAGTGCGACGTCTGGATCGCGCCGCGCGACACCAGGCAGGCCGAGGCATCCACCACCCTGCCCGAGCGGGTGGTCTACACCGCCCGCACCACCCCCGGCGTGGCCTGGGCCGACCCCCTGCTCTTCGCGACGGGCACCATCGTCACCGAAGGGGGCACCGCCGAGGCGGTACGCATCCTCGGCTTCGACGTCGAGAGCGGCCACGGCGGACCCTGGAACGTCACCGCCGGGGACCCGGCGCTGCTCCGGAACCCCGGCACCATCTTCCTCGACACCATCGACCGGAAGCGGCACAGCGGCACGAACGTGGGGTCCATCCGCGAGGTTCTCGGTCAGCAGATGCAGGTGGTGGGGTTCACCTCGGGGCTGCAGCCCTTCGGTCCCACCTTCGCCTTCACCGACTTCGAGCAGGCGCTGCGGCTGTTCAACCGCACCGACCGCAACCCGCACTTCGTGCTCGTCGGCCTGGAGCCCGACGCCGACGTGGCCGCGGTGGTGGCCGCCCTCCAGACCGCGCTCCCCGACACCGACGTGATGACCCGGCAGACCTACCACGACCGGATCGTGCACTACCTCCTCACCGAGACCCAGATCGGCGTCAGCTTCGGCACCAGCACCCTGTTCGGGCTGATCGTCGGCTTCGTGATCGTGGGGCTGACGATGTTCTCGGGGGTGGTCGACAACCTGCGGGAGTTCGGGATGCTCAAGGCGATTGGCGCCAACATCTGGGACCTCGCGGGCATCCTCGTGCTCCAGGCCGCTGGCTACGCCGTCGCCGGCTCGGGGGTCGGGCTGCTCCTCGTCGCCGGGCTCGCGGTGGGGATCCGCACCCCGGCGCTCGCCCTCATCCTCCCCCCCTGGCTCGTCTTCGGCACACCGCTGGTGATGCTGACGGTGTGCATCAGCGCCAGCTTCCTGGCCCTCCTCCGTCTTCGTGGGCTCGAGCCCGCGATGGTCTTCCGGTAGCCACCATGCCCCCTGCCATCGTCACCACCCGTCTCACCAAACAGTATGGCACGGGAGAGAACGCCTTCCTGGCCCTGCGCGGCATCGACCTGGAGGTCGAGACCGGGGAGGTGCTCTTCGTCACCGGCCCTTCGGGGAGCGGGAAGACCACCCTTTTGTCGATCCTCGGCTGCGTCCTGTCCCCCACCGACGGCCAGGCGGTGGTCCTCGGGATCGACGTCGGGAAGCAGAGCGAGAGCCGCCTCGCCGCCGTCCGTCGCCAGTCCCTCGGCTTCATCTTTCAGGGTCACAACCTCATCGCGAGCCAGGACGCCGTCGGGAACGTGCGCCTCCAGCTCATGCTCAACGGCGTGCCGGGCCCGGAGGCGACCCGTCGCGCCGTCGAGGAGCTCCAGGCGGTGGGCCTCGGCGACAAGCTGAGTCGCCTCCCCCGCGACCTCTCGGGCGGACAGCGTCAGCGGGTCGGGATCGCCCGCGCCACCGTCGGTCGCCCCGCCCTGATCCTCGCCGACGAGCCGACGGCCAGCCTCGACGCCGCCTCGGGGCGGGAGGTGATGGAGATCCTGGTCGCGCTCGCCCGGGAGCGCGGCACCACCGTGCTCGTGGTCACCCACGACAACCGCATTTTCTCCTACGCCGATCGGGTCGTCGCCATCGAGGACGGCCAACTCACCCAGGATGCCGCATGACTGCCACGCCCAAACCCTACCGCCGCGCGATGCTCCTCCCCCTCGTCGTCGGGACCTCCCTGCTCCTCCTCGGCGCCGGAGTCGCCGCCTCCGACCTCAATGGCAATCTGACCGCCGCCACTCCGGCCGACAAGGCCGCCGCCGCGGCGACGTTCGAACCCGCCACCGGGCGGGACGTGCTCGCCGCGCTCCCGGGCGCTGGTGAGGTCGGCGGTGCCGGTGCAATCGAGCCTGCTGATCGGCCCGTTTCCCTTTCCCCGGAGACCTCCGGGGTGGTCGCCGAGGTGCTCGTGGCGGAGGGAGATCCGGTCGAGGCGGGTCAGTTGTTGGTGCGTCTGCGCGACGAGACGGAGTTGGCCGAGGTGGCGGGCGCGGAGGCCGACGTTCGGGCCGCCTCCAGCGATCTCGCCGCCGCCCGGGCCGACGCGGCGGGGGCCGTCTCCCGGGCTGCGCTCTCGCGGTCGACCGCCGATCGCACCTCGGTGCTAGCCGGTCGTTCGGCCGCCACCCCGGATGAACTGGACCGGGCTGCCCTCGCCCGCGACGCGGATGCGGCCGCGGCAGATGCGGCACGCGCGCGGGTGGCCCAGGCGACGGCGCGGCTGAGCAGCGTACAGGCCCGGCTCGCCCTGTCCGAGGCCCGGCTCGCCCAGACCCGGGTACGTGCGCCGGCGGCGGGGGAGGTCTTGCAGCTCCTGACGCGCGCGGGCGAGGCCGCGAGTCCCGGTGCGGCGCTGGTCGTCATGGGGGACACCCGCCACCTGCGGGCGCGCATCGACGTGAACGAGCGGGACGCGCTGCGCGTGAAGGTGGGTCAGGCGGCCCAGGTACGCGTGGAGGGGGCCGCCGATCCCATCGTCGGAAGGGTGGTCGAGGTGGGGCGTCGGGTCGGTCGGAAGAACGTCCGGACCGAAGACCCGACCGATCGGCAGGACGTCCGCTTCGTCGAGACCGTCATCGCCCTCGAGACGTCGCCGCGGGTGCCGATGGGCATCCGGGTCCAGGGGTACATCACGGTGGAGTAGGGGCGGGAGGCCTCAGCGGGCCCACCCGGACACCCGCGTCGAGTAGACAGGGGCGCTCCGTCCCCCTCCCAGGTCAAGGCCAGGCGGCCCACGTCTGCGTCGTCGGTGACCGCCGCCGTGACCGTGACCGCGTCGAAGGGGAGCGACGTGACCAGGGCGTCCGAACAACCCGCCAGCGTGAGGAGCAACAACATGTGCGGAGTATGGACCAACCCCCTCCGTCGGCGTGCGGATCGGCGCTCGCCGCCTCCGGTCGGGGCACGTACGCTCCCACAATCAGGAGGCCATCGTGAAGCTCGCCGATACGAACTACGACAACGCCGAGACCGGCTGCTGCGCTCCGGTCGATTCCGCGAAGTGGGACGAGCAGGAGTTGGTTTGGAAAGCCAAGCCGTTCCTGAAGGACCACGTGCGCGCGGTCTTGCACATCCCGATCAACATGGGCTCGGTGATGGCACGCGATCAGAAGTGGATCGAGGACGCCGCCGCCTATCCGGAGGACCCCCTCTGGCTCTCCGACGAGGTGTCCCCGTGGGGATCGGACATGTACGTGGCGGTCGACCACCCGGTTCCTGGAACCGAGACGGTGACGCTCAGTGGCACGTTTCTCACCAAGGTCTTCGAGGGGCCGTACCGGGATGTCGGGAAGTGGGTGAAGGCCATGGACGCCTACGTGGAGGCCAAAGGCCGCGTGGTGCAGCGCCACCTGTTCTTCTACGCGACCTGCCCGAAGTGTGCCGAGAAGCTAGGAAAGAACCAGGTTGTGGTTTTCGCTCAGGTCGCGTAGGGCCATGCAAATGCTGAAGACCGCGGGCAGGCTCGTTGGGCTTTGGTTCGCGTACATCGTCCTGTTCCTGGCCGGTGCGGCGGTGCTCGGGCCTGGCGGCGGCGGTGACCTCAGCGCCGCCGAACAGCGCAACGCCATGCCGATGATTGGGCTCGTCGCCGGCATCGACACGGGGTTGCTCGTCGCCTGGCTGATCCGCGCCCGCGACCGCGGGCTCTGGCTGTGGCTCGAGGCGTTCGTGGTGTTCTACGGGATCAAGACCTTCTCGAGCAACCTGGAGGTCTGGTACTTCGTCAAGGCGGCACACGTGCCGCCGGAGATGCTGCCGAGCCTGCTGGTGATGACGTTGCCCGTCGCCATCGGGTGGACCGGGCTCGCAGTGTGGGCGTTCGGGCCCCGCGCGCCGGCGCCGCCGCCCACGGAGACACCCCGACGGGGCCTCGATTTGGCCTGGCGGGTCGGGGCGGCGGGCGCGATCGGGTACCCCGTCCTGTTCTTCCTCGCGGGCTACTACATCGCGTGGCAGAGCTCGGCGGTTCGGGCCTACTACGAGGGGCCGGCGGTCGCGCTGCCCTTCCTGCGCCACTTCGGGGCGATGCTGTCGGACGACCCATGGGTCCTCCCGTTCGAGATGTTCCGCGGGTTGCTGTGGGTGGCGATCGGCTGGGCGGTGCTCCGCCGGACGCGCGGCCCCTGGTGGGTCGGCGGGATCCTGTTCGCCACCCTGCTCGCGGTGATGCAGAACGACGTGCACCTGTTCCCGAACCCGTTGATGCCCCGCGAGGTCCGCGTGTGGCACCTCATCGAGACCGCGTCGTCCGACTTCGTGTTCGGGTTCGGGACCGCCGCGCTGCTCGCCCCGCGGGGCGGGTGGTCGGCCTTGTGGGAGGCCGCACGCCCCGGTGCGTGGAACCGCCCGCTGGATCGGCACCACGCTCGGGTCGCGGTGCCGCTGGAGCTGTTCCTGGCCATCGGCGGGCTGTACGGCGGGGCGCTCTTGTTCTTCGACCCCACCGGCGGTCTCTTACAGCTCGACCCAGCCTTCCTCCGGACCACCCCCTTCCCGGACTACGAGGTCCCTGCTGTCGTGCTGTTCCTGGCGAACGGGGTCCTCCCGCTGGCGGCGCTGATCGCGCTCGCGCTCCGACACCACCGCGCGCCGCGGTGGGTCGCGGCGAGCGGCGCCGTGCTGACGGGGTGGATGGTGATCCAGATCGGCTGGATGGGGCTCGTGTTCTGGCTGCAGGGCGCGCTGCTCGCGCTGGGGCTGGCGTTGCTGGCGGTGGGCGCCGGTTGGATCGTCGCCGACCGGAAGGCTCGCGGCGCTTAGCGCCGGGCTTCCGTGCGTGATCCGCCTAAGGAACGTGGCGCTGCGCGACGTACCGATTCTCCGGCGCTCGGTGGAGGCTGGCGAGGGGGTTGACGGGCCCGATGCTCCGTCATCACGCGACCCCGCGCGCGCGGATCACGGGGTCTCCAGCGCGGCCCGGGCCTTGGCGAGCGCGTGCCGGAGGTCGCTGTCGTGGCCGGCGCCCACCTGGTCGGCGAGGGACTCCGCCTCGGCGAGGGTCTGCCGCGCCTCGTCGGGCTGAGCCGCGGCATGCTCAAGGCGCGTGCGGGTGGCCAGCAACTTCCCGAGCTCGAGCGGGTCGTGGACCGTGCGCAGCAGGCGCTCACCGGCCTCGAGCGACGCGCGGGCCTCGTCCATCCGGCCCTGCACCATGTGCAATTCGCCCAGGTCGCCGAGCACGATGCCCTCGGACCGGCGGTTCCCCCCGTCGCGGAGGACGGCGAGCGCCTCGTCGTAGTGGACGCGGGCCTCGTCCATCCGGCCCTGCTCGAAGTGCAGGCAGCCCAGGTTGCCGAGCACGATGCCCTCGGAGCGGCGGTCCCCCACCTCACGGTGGAGGGCGAGCGCCTGGTCGTAGTGTGCGCGGGCCTCGTCCATCCGGCCCTGCTGGATGTGCAGGATGGCCAGGTTGCCCAGGACAGAGCCCTGGAAGAGGCGGTTCCCCACCTCGCGATGAACGGCGAGTGACTGGTCGAGGTGCGCGCG
>JAYVAS010000255.1:0-2764 GCA_043750895.1 Pseudomonadota bacterium | reverse complement strand
TGCAACGGCCTCGACGACGACTGCGACGGGGACGTGGACGGCGACGCGAGCGACACCCTCACCTGGTACTACGACAGCGATGGCGACGGCTTCGGGGACGCCGGCCTCTCCTCCACCGGGTGCGAGGCTCCCGAGGGGTACGTCGCGACCGACACCGACTGCGACGACAGCAGCCCCAGCTACTACCCGGGCGCCCCCGAGGCCTGCACCGACGCTGCCGACTACAACTGCGACGGCTCGGTCGGCTACGACGATGCCGACGGCGACGGCGTGGCCGCCTGCGAGGACTGCGACGACACCAACGCCGACGCCTACCCGGGCGGCGTCGAGCTGTGCGACGCGGTCGACAACGACTGCGACGGCACGGTCGACGGCCCCGGCGCCGCCGACGTGACCGACTGGTACGCCGACACCGACGTGGACGGGTACGGGGATGCCGCGACCGCGTACGCGGACTGCGCGCCACCCGAGGGCTACGTCGCCGACGACACCGACTGCGACGACACCCTCGCCTCGGTCAACCCCGGTGCCGCCGAGCGCTGCGACAGCCTGGACAACGACTGCGATGGCGTCGTGGACGACGGAGCGTCCGACGCCGCCACCTGGTACACCGACGCCGACGGGGACACCTTCGGCGCCACGAGCACCGCGGTGTCGGCCTGCGCCGCGCCTTCGGGCACCGTGGCCGTGGGCGGGGACTGCGACGACGCCGACGCGACGGCCTACCCGGCCGCGGCCGAGCTGTGCGACGGGGCGGACGACGACTGTGACGGCACCGTGGACGACAACGCCACCGACGCGAGCACCTGGTACACCGACGCGGATGGCGACGGGTACGGCGATGGCGCCACCTCGGTCCGCGCCTGCACCGCGCCCCGCGGGACCGTGAGCGACAGCGGCGACTGCGACGACACCCTGGCCGACGTCAACCCCGCCGGCACGGAGGTGTGCGACCTCCTCGACAACGACTGCAATCGGTCGGTCGATGACGGCATTGGGGCCTGCTACGACACCGGCGTGCAACTGCTCTGGTATGCGGGCTCGGCCGAGGTCAGCGGCACCACGTTCACCTCGGGCCGCTTCGGCTACGACATCACCACCTACCACGACCTCCCGTCGTTGGTGTCGGTGTGTCAGGACATGGGGGACTGGTCGAGCAGCCGCACCTACAGCACCTGTACCTCGTGTGACTGGGCGTTCCGCCTCGCGGTCGCGGACACCACGGCCGTCGGCGACTACTGCGACGACTACGGCCTCGCCGATGGGGACTGGGACGGCTTCACCGCCGGCTGGGGCTTCGCCGAGACCTACGACTACAGCTACGGCGGCTACGTCTACACCTTCGACACGGTGGTGTTCTACCTGTCCGGACGCACCTGGGTTCCGTTCAGCTACAACTACGGCGACTACGGGTACAACACCGGGGACGCGACGAGCATGACGTTCCACGCGTTCTACGGGGCGTACGCCTACTACTACGCACCGTAGGTCGGTCCCGGCGCGTCGCCGTCCGTCGCGCTAATTGCCCGTATGCTCCTCCTCCTCGCCTTCGCCTGTGGTGTCGACTGTAAGCCCGGCCATGTCGAGGTGGACGGGGCGTGCGTGCCCTACGCCAGCGACGACGACCCCACGGTTCCCATCGAGACGACCCCGACCGACACCGACACCGAGACCACGCCGACCAACACCGAGGCGTCCCCCGGGCACTACGCCTGCGACGACGGCTTCGGCGAGCCCTTCAAGGGCCCCTCGCTGCGCGGCATGTGCGGGGAGTGCGACAGCATCACCTGCACCTGGACCATCTTCACCGTGGACGACGCGGCGGAGGTGGGCTTCGTGGAGATGGACCTCTACAACACCAACGTGGCCAGCGGCGGGGCGTGGCGGGAGTACCACGACGCCTTCGTGCTGGTCTTCGACGACGCCGACGGCACCAACTGGGCGATCGGGCTCGACCAGATCCTCCAGCCCGGCGACTACGCCTCCAACGAGAACACCTACGTCGACCCGCGCAACCCGGAGACGGCGCTCCAGCTCACCGCCCAGGCCAACGCCTTCGACGCGGTGGGGACGTTCCTGGACTGTTTCGCCTGGGGTCCGGACGCGGCCGAGGTTTTTGGCCAGGCCTGTTCCGTCGTCGAGTAAGGCGCCGGGGGGTGGGTTAGCCTCCGCCCCCAACCGGAGGCGTCGATGTCCGAGAGTGAAGTGGAGCGCGAGGTCCGTGCCGCGTTCGACACCGCCCGCGAGGTCCGACCGACCCGCATCACCGGCAAGGAGTCGGGCGCCGACCTGCTCGCGAGCGCCTTCCCGGCTTTCGTCGGGCGCCAGGTCCGGGAGGGCTACCGCCTGATGCGGAAGTCGGTGGTCGACGGAAACACGGTGTTCTGCACCATGTCGGGGGCGATGACCCCGGCCGGGCTCCATCGCTCCTGCATCGTCCCGATGATCGAGGCCGGCTTCATCGACGTGCTCACCACCACGGGCGCGAACCTCTACCACGACGCCCATCGCCTCCTCGGCTTCCACCTCAAGGAGATCGCGCCCGACGCCGGGGATACCCGTCTCCGCGAGGCACGCATCATCCGCATCTACGACATCGCCTTCCCCGAGGAGGTGCTGCTCCGGACCGACAAGCTGTTCGGCTGGCTGATGGCGCAGCCGGAGTTCCAGCGGTCGATGACCACCGCCGAGTTCCACAACCTGCTCGGCAAGCACCTCCACGCCATCGAGACGCGCCTCGGGGTGGACCAGCATTCGCTGCTCG
>JAYVAS010000254.1:0-3588 GCA_043750895.1 Pseudomonadota bacterium | reverse complement strand
CGGACGCCAGCATCTTTGAATGTGTATTTTTGCATACACATAAATGTCCCACCGCCGGCGACAGCGGGGAGAACTACCCGCCTACCAAGGGGATCGGTGACACAATTTTGATTATACCAACTCTCGCCAGGTGTCGAGCCGGTGTGGTCCGGTGCGATAGGGTGGTCTCTTGTCACCAAAAGAGCCCGCGCCAGAACCCATCGAAGCCGCGCGCGCTCCGCGAATTCGTCGGCACATTCTTCGTGCCGTGTTCTTGGCGCTCCTGCTACCCGTGCTGGTGCTGGTCGCCGAGAACGCGTTCATCAACACGGGGCTGCGCGTCCTCGTGAACCCGCAGCCAGAGCGGGCGCAGATCACCTGGACCTGGGCGTGGACGCTGTGGCCCGGCTCGGTCACCGCCACTGGGCTGAAGATCCGTGTCCAGGACCCCGTGAGCCAGTGGACGCTCTCTGTAGACGAGGCGAGCGGCGTGGTCGACCTTCTTGCGCTCCGCGAGCATGTCTTCGCCGCGCGAGAGCTCCGCGGGTCAGGCGCCACGGTGCGCGCCCGGGTGCGCCGCGACACCGCGCCGACCGCCGAGGACCGGTCCAGCGCTCCACCCATCCCCGGGCTGACGAATCCGCCCGATCCGTCGCCTGAGGCGCTCTACGGTGATGAGGCCCGCCCGTACCGGATTGAGCTTGATGGGCTGGTGGTGGATCACCTTCGCGAGCTCTGGATCGAGGACTATCGGTTCGTGGGGGACGCCCACCTCGAGGGGTCGCTCGAGCTCCTCGCCGGCAAGTGGCTCTCCGCCCCCGGACTGTCTCTCTCGATCGCCAGCGGCGACCTGACCATCGGTGAACGCCCCACCCTTCGAAACGTCACCGGAGAGATCGGCGTCTCGGTTGCCGGGATCAACCCCGTCGATCACCGCGGGGCGGAGATCCTCCAATACCTCACCGGCCGGGTCGCGCTGCAGGCGCAGGTGGAGGACCTCCGCTTCCTTTCGTTCTACCTCCGGAAGGCGCCGTGGCTGGACATCGCCGATGGGGAGGGGGCGCTCGACGTCGACGTGTCCCTCGATGATGGGCGGCTCGTGGACGGCAGCCGGTTCGCGATCGACTGCACCAACCTCTCGGCGCGGTTCCTCACCCACACCGTCTCTGGGAGCGGGCAGGTGCGTTTCGCCGTCGCGCCCGACCAGGGCACGTCCGAGGCGCATCTCACCATCGCGTTCCTGGACTACACCGTCGACCGCGAGGGGGCCGCGTCCCCCTTGGTGGCCGGCACGGGCCTGGAGGTCACCGCACGGACGGCGGACATCTCGCTCGCGGAGCCCTTCGAGCACCTCTCCGTCGCCCTCAAGATCCCCGAGGCCGCGATTCCCGACGTGGCCGCGTACAACGCCTACCTCCCCCAGGACCTCGGGCTGGTGCTGGTCGGCGGGGCGGGCAGGATCCGCGGGGAGATGCAGGCCACCACGGACGGCGGGTCGGCCACCGGGGATCTCTTCCTCGACGCCGATTCCGTCGAGGCGCGCATGGACGACATCCGGCTCACGGGCCGGGTGGCGCTGCAGGCCCACCTGGCCGAGGGCGACTTCGTGGCCGGGCGCTACGACGTCTCCGGGTCCGCACTGACCCTCCGGCGCGTCGGCGTGGTCGGGGCCCCGAACTCCCGAAAGGGAAAGGACGACTCCGCCGGCTGGTGGGGGACCGTGGACGTCAGGCGGGCCATCGTCAACGTTGGCGCTCCCGTGTTCCTCGACACCAACCTCGGCGTTCGTTTCCGAGACACCGTACCCTTCGTGACCATGGTGGCGCGGACCACCGAGCTGCCCCCGTGGATTCGCGGGCTCCTCGTGGTCGAGGACCTGGTGGGCAATGCCCATCTCCTGCTCGGCGACGACACCCTCTACCTCCAGACGTTCAGCCTCCGCGGAGGAAAATACGAGGTGCACACGCAACTGCGGCGGACGAAGACCAAGGTCCGCGGCAACCTCTACGCGCGCTATGGAATCCTGGGGCTGGGAGTCGCATTGGACGGAAAGGAGTCCGTGCTTCATCCCATCAATGCCCGAACCTGGTTCGACGCGCAACCGCCTCCATGACCAACACTGCTGGGACGGCGCTTTGCCCAGGGTTTTGTAAAAGCTCGTAGAAACTTTCTTCCAGTGGCATTTCGTGATTAGCTTCGAAGTGACGCCGAGAACGGCGCCACCCTGCGAATCACCAAGCGGATCATTTGCATCCGCCCGACTTAATCGAGGACACCCCAATGAAATTGCCAATCTTGACGGCGACAACGCTGATGCTCGCCGTAGCTCTGGGCGGGTGCGCCACCAAGCAGGCGCTCCACACCGACGCCTCCACCGCCGCGATTCGCTCGGCCGAAGAACTGGGCGCCCCAAACGTCCCTCAGGCGTCCCTGCACCTCCAACTCGCGAAGGAGGAGTTGGAGGCCGCCAGCAAGCTGAACGCCGCCGGTGATGCCGACGAAGCGAAGTCCATGCTGCTCCGCGCCGAAGCGGACGCCGAGTTGGCGATCGCCCTGTCCAGGGTCGCCTCCGAACGCGCCGAGGCCGAGGCCGCGATCACCCGCGTCCGCCAGCTCCAGAACGAAAACCCCTACGCTCCCAGCGGTGCCAAATGAACTCCCCCAATCTCGTCGTCATCCTCGTCGCCGTCGGCCTCAGCGCCGGCTGCGCCGCGACCATCCCCACCGAGCTCGCCAGTGCCCGCCGTGCCTACCAGGCCGCCAGCACCGGCCCTGCAGCCACGCTGGTTCCCTCGGAGGTGCACAAGGCACACGAGGCGCTCCTGGCCGCCGAGACGTCCTTCGACAAGGACCCGAAGGGCTTCCACACCAAGGACCTCTCCTACGTGGCCCAACGCAAGGCCGAGCTGGCCCAGGCGCTCGCTGCCGCCGCCACGGAAGAGAAGACCGCCGCCTCGGCGAACGCGCAGTACCAGTCCACGCAGGACGCGATCATGAAGAACACGCGGAACGAGCTGGACGCCACCCAGGTCGACCTCGCCGCGACCAAGGCCACCGCCGAGAGCACGGCGGCGCAGCTCTCGATCTCCGAACGCGCCCGAGCCGAGGCGGAAGCCCGCGCCCGCGACGCGGTGGCCGCGCTGGCCAAGCTCGCCGCGGTGAAGGAAGAGAGCCGGGGCCTGGTGATCACCCTCTCGGGGAGCGTCCTGTTCGCCTCCGACGAGTCGGTCCTGCTCCCCGAAGCGCGTACCCGCCTCGGGCAGGTCACCGATGCGCTCATGGCAACCAAGGAGCGTCGCATCCTCATCGAGGGGCACACCGACTCCCAGGGCACCGACGAGCACAACATGGGGCTGTCGCAGCGACGGGCCGAGGCCGTGCGGGTGTTCCTGACCGAGCGGGGCTACGACCCCACCAAGGTCCGGTCCGCTGGCATCGGCGAGGCCCGGCCGGTGGCCGACAACGCCACGGCCGAGGGTCGTGCCAACAACCGCCGGGTGGAGATCGTGATCGAGCCGACGGCGTCCGCGGCGCAATAGGTCGTGGCCACGTCGCTCCCCCCAACCTCGTCGTCCCCTCCGGTGGCGAGTGGCGGCGTGGCGCCCCAAC
>JAYVAS010000253.1:0-4601 GCA_043750895.1 Pseudomonadota bacterium | reverse complement strand
GTGACGTCCATCAGCGGGGCGTCCATGTAGTCCATGGTCACCTTGGTGCTCGACTGGACGCAGGGCACCTTCTTGGCGTTGACCCCGCCCGTCGGCTGGGTGCCGGCGCTGACGGTGGTGTCCTGGTTGGTCCCGCCTTGGGGGTCCGCCGGTTCTTCGGGCGGCAGGAGCCCGCCCGGGGGCGGAATCAAGCCACGGCCGCCCGGCATCGGGCCCAGCCGCGGCGGCGGGTCTCCGCCCTTCTCGTCCTGGGCCAGGGCGGTGACGGGCAGCAGCGCCCCCGCAAGCAGGGTGCACACCCCGACGCGGGCGAGCCAGCGGCGCACTTCGGCAGAGTTCGGCAACGACAACGGATTCATCAATGGGTACCCCGAGTCCTCAGCGGACTTCGTACGACAGCGTCTGGCGCTGGCTCTTACGGGTGAAATCAAAGGAGAAGGAGCGCTCGTTCTTGAGCGCCTGGTAGGTGGCGAGGGCGCCTTCGGCGCTGGTGAGGGGCTGGCCGTTCACCCCGTGCACGACGTCCCCGTTCTTGATGCCGAGTTTGTCGAAGAGGCTCCCCTTGCGGATGGAGGAGATGCGGTAGCCGTCGATCTGACCGTCGGCCCCCTTGTGGGGCACCGCGCGCATCTGGGTGGCGAGCATCTCCACGTTGCCCAGGGCCTCCTCGAGCACCGACGACGCGACCTCGATGGTCCCGTCGGCCCGCTTGGTGATGCCGCCGTCCGGGTCGCCCACCGGCTTGCTCCCGGTGGCGAACGCCGGCGTTTCCCCGCCGATGCAGAAGCAGCTCCCGCCGTCGGTGCAGACCTTCTTCTGTTCGATGCTGACGATGCGCCCTTCGCCGGTGACCTCGTCCCCCACGACGTAGCCATCGGCCGAGCCATCCTTGCCGCCGACGGCGATCAGCGCCGAACTGTACTCGGCCAGGTCCGCCACGGTCGTGGCCAACAGGCGGACGCCGGGGTCCGACTTGCAGTCCCCTCCCCCCGCCGCCACGGCGTTGGGGTCGTAGACCGCCGAGGAGTCGAAGATGTTGCGCCGGACGATGATGTCCGCGTACTGGCGCGCCGTCATGCCCCGCGGCCGCACCGGGGGCGGGAGCGCGCGCGGCGGCTCATCGCTCGGATCGTCGCCGAGCTCCCGGTTCCCGGCGATGGGCTCCACCGGGACGCCCGCGTCGGTGAACGTGGGCCGGTCGGCATCGTCGGGGAGGGTGAGCACCCGGCCCACCCCCTGATTCACGAGGGCGCCAATGGCGAAGCCGACGATCGCCAACCCGCCGGCGAGGACCGGGAGGCGGGAGCGGCTGGGAAGGGCGGGGAAGCGCATGGGGGCGGGAGATTCCGACAGCAGACCTCCTTAGCAAGGTTCATGCCGGCCGAAAAGGGCTGATCGTACCGCGATCGTAGGACGTCCGATGGGACACGTTGTCAGGATGTCCGAAGGGGGCGGGGTCGCTCTGACAAGTTGTCAGTCACGATTGGTCAGACGCTCCGACAGTCGACAGGCAGCCCCTGGAACCGATAGACTCCCGGCTCGAGGATACCCACGCGTGCTCACTCGCACCCGGACCCGTACTGTCGTGTTCACCGACATGGAGGGGTATACCCGGATGATGGGTCGCGCCGACCGGGAGGGGCAACGGAATCTCCTGGCGATGCACCAGCAATTCGTCGAACCGGTGCTCACCGGGCACGGCGGCCGTGTGGTCAAGAACATCGGCGACAGCTTCATGGCCCTGTTCGACAGCGCCACCGACGCCGTGCGCGCCTGCCTCGACCTGATCGAAGCGCACGTGCCGGCCCACGGGTCCACCGTGAACTTCCGCGCCAGCGTGTCCACCGGAGACGTGGAGGAGACCGAGAACGACGCCTTCGGCGAGACGGTCAACCTCTCGGCGCGTATCAACGCCATCACGCCCGGCGGCGAGGTGCGGTTCGCGGCCGGCACCTGGCACTGCATGAACCAGTCGGAGATCGCCTGGGAGACCACCGGGCGCCACGTCCTCAAGGGGATCACCGCCGACGTCGAGGTCTTCCGGGCCGTCCCCAAGCACGCCGCCTACCTGCCGGAGGTCCTGGCCGCGGCGGCCCGCACCCGCACCCTCGTCACCTGGTCCGCGGGGGACCCGGTCCCTCATCTGCCGCCCGGCGCGAACCTGCTCCTCGACGGCTTCCGCCCCGGCAGTCCCGCGCTCTCGGACAGCGTGGACCGTCTCCCCATCGTCGATCCCAGCCACCTCTGGCTGTCGACCTACAACATCTCGCCCGCCGACCGCCACGAGTGGACCCGCAGCGGTCGGGGCCTGGTCATCGGCACGCCCCAGGCGATCCGCGGCGCGATCAACCAGTTCCAGGCCGAGAGCCGCCGCGCCCCCGGGTCGGACACGATCATCCTCGACGGCACGGGCGGGTCGCTGGTGGACCTCGTGATCGCCGGGTTGGCCCTGCCCAACGTGCCGCTCGCCGAGGTGGTGGCCGGATACAGCTACGACCTGCTCGCGGACGGCCGGTGGATCAACCGCTCCGACCGGGCCACGCTCCGGGTGACGGTCGCCTCCAACGGGCCGGTCCTCACCGTGCTCAGCCCCGGGGTGCAGGTCAACGGGCACCTCCCCGCGGTGAACAGCACCATCCCCCTCACCGACGGCCTCGAGATCCGCACCTCCGCTGGCGTCCTCCGGTACATCTCGATGAACCAGGAGAACTACCTCGGCGCCCTCGTCGGGGACACGCTGATGCGCCTGCCGGTGGCGGGGGGCCAGAAGGCCGAGCTGGGCCGGGAGCCCAGCCACCCCGGGCTCCTCCTGCCCGACCGCAACAACCAGGACAACATCCAGTGGTGCCCGGGGCCCCGCGCCGCGCGCGCCCGCGAGAAGGGCTTCACCCTCGACAAGGTGCTCACCGGCCGCCGTCAGACCGGGCTGCACATCGAGCCCAACGCGTTCACCGTCGTCGCCATGCACGAGACCTGCCCGACCCTCCTCTTCGACAAGGGCGGCCGGCTGTCCCGCGTCACCACCGATCGCCCGGCCCTGTTCGGGGACCTTCTGCTCCTCGGCACCACCGTGGTCGCGCTCCGGGACGCGAGCTCCTGATCGACGTCGACGCGACGCCGGCGCGCCGCGCGTCCGACGACCCTACTCCTCGACGGCGTAGGTGCACACCGGAACCCCGGCGACCACGTGGGTGCGCTCGGCGTGGCTCACCACGAACCCCGGCGCCTCGGCGGTGAGCTCCTCCACGAGGGTCCCCGACAACGCGCGCACCTCGGCGAGCACCTCCCCCCGGGCGAGCAGGCGCCCCGGCCGGGCCCGCGAGACCAGGATGCCGGTGGTGGACGCACGCGGCCCGCTGTCCCTCCGCCACTTGCCTCCCTCCACCCGGGTGGGGTGGGGGGCGGGGGGATCGGCGACCATCTCGAGGGCGTGGAGCATGCCCACCACCGCGTCGGTCGCGGCCCCGACGGCGTCGTCGCGCAGGTAGAGGCGCGGACCGGCCTCGATGGTGACCGCCGGGACGTGCATGCGGTTGAGCACCGCCCCGGTGAGCGAGCGATCCAGTCGGTACCGGCTGTACCGCTCGTCGGGGTACTCGTGGAGCACGGTCAGGCCGCTGGCGAGCGCCACCGCGCGCGTCTGCCCCTCCAAGGAGGACCGGGCGGTGCCCCGCAGCGACAGCGCACGGTCGAGGATGGCGTACGGGATGGCGTCGGGGGCGTCGGTGTGGAGGTCGATCACCAGGTCGGGTTGCCGGGTACCGAGGTCGGTCCAGAGCGCGTGGACCAGGCGCTCGGCGGGGCTCCCGTCCGCGTCTCCCGGAAAGAGCCGGTTGAGGTCCTGATCGTCCTCCGGCATCTTCCGCGCGCGCCGCTCGAGCCCTTCCGGATTGAGGGTCGGGTAGAGGTGGACCGCCCCGCGCACCAGGATTCCCTCCAGCATGTTCACGAGCCGGAGCACCGCGCCGACGCCGGTGCACTCGTCGCCGTGCACGTTGGCGGTGACCACCACCACCGGGGATCGCACCCCGTGGCGACGCCGCTCGGCCACCGCGGACAGCGTGACCACCGTGAGCTCCGTGCCCCGAAACGGGAGCGACACCCGGGAGACGGTACGCGGCATCAGAGGCCCCGTACCACGGCGACCACGAACTTCAGGTACCGCGCTTCCGGGAAGTGCACCGCCGCCGGAAAGTCGGCGGATTGGCTGCCCTCGTGGATCACCTGGAGGGTCATGCCCGCCTTCCGCGCCCCATCGGCGAGGAAGCCCTGGAACTCCTTGCGGCTCACCGACCCGAGGTTCGACGCCGCGATGAGCCAGCCCCCCGGCCGGATCACCCGGCAGGCCGCCGACACCAGGCGGCCGTAGTCCTGCTCCCCGCTCCAGCTCCCATCGGCGCCGTGGGAGTGCCCCGGCGGATCGAGGATGACACGATCGAAGCGGCGCTCCTGACGGCGAAAGCGGTCAAGCACCCGAAACACGTCCTCCTCGAGGACCTCGCCCGGATCGAGCGCGTTCAGCAGGAGGTTCTCGCGCGCACGCGCCAGCGCCGGCTTCGAGAGGTCCACCGTCACCACCCGGGCGCCCCCGTGCGCGGCGA
>JAYVAS010000252.1:0-1729 GCA_043750895.1 Pseudomonadota bacterium | reverse complement strand
CACCTCGGTTCGGGCGAAGGCGCTCACCATGTCGCGGAGCATCGCGTGCTCTTGGGTCGGATTGAACAGCTCGTCGGAACTCGCCACGGCGACCTCTGGGGAGGGCCGTGCGTCTAACCGGTCGGGTTAGGCGGCCCCATGGCGGAAAAGCTACTTCTGGTCGACGCGCCCAACCACGCGTTTCGTGCGTACCACGCGATACAGACGGATATGCGGGCGCCCGACGGGTTCCCGACCCGGGCGCTTTACGGCTTCACCCGGGTGCTTCTGAACCTCATCCGGGACCAGAGGCCAGACTACGTCGCGCTGGTCTTCGACGTCGGGAACTCCTTCCGGAACGCCCTGTACCCGGCCTACAAGGGGCAGCGGCCCGACATGCCGGAGGATCTCCGGCAGCAATGGGGGGAGTTCGGTCCCTTGTGCGAGGCCTTCGGCTTCCACGTCCTCGCCGAGCCGAACACCGAAGCGGACGATGTGATCGGCACCCTCGCGGTGCGCTTCGCCAGCCCGGCGCTCGAAGTCGGCATCGTCTCCAGCGACAAGGACTTCGGTCAGATCGTCAACGAGCACATCTACGTGCTGGACCTGATGAAGAACCTCCGCGTCGGCCCCGAGCAGGTGCGGGAGCGCTGGGGGGTCGGGCCCGAGCGGATCATCGACCTTCTGGCGTTGATGGGGGACGCGTCGGACAACGTGCCCGGTGTGCCGGGGGTGGGAGAGAAGAAGGCGGCCCAGTTCATCCAACGGTTCGGGGACCTGGAGGGGGTCCTCGCCAACGGGGCGGCGATCGGCGGCAAGACCGGTCAGGCTGTCACCGATAGCGCCGACCTGGTACGCCTCGCGCGCACCCTCGTCACCATCGACCTGCAGATTCCGGTCCAGACCACCCTCGAGACCCTGCGCCCGCGCCCGCGGAACGACGCGGAGCTGATCACGCGCCTGTCCCGGTACAACTTCCGGTCGCTCATGCAGGAGCTCAAGCTGGACGTGCCGGCGGTCGCTGCCCCGGCGTCGGTGACCCCGGCGAGCGCGATCGACCTGACCACGGTTTGGGGGCCGGCGCCCCTGGCGGCGTTGTCTCAGACGCTCCGGGCCGCGGCGCGCGTGGTGGTCCATGTCGAGCGGGTCGGGGATCGTCCCGCCCGGGTGTTCTTCGCGTGGACGACGAACCGCGACGTGGGCGCGATGGTCCCGGTCGACGCGGCGTCCTTGCCCTGGATCCAGGCCGCCCTCGCGGACCCGACCATCCCCAAGACGGGCTTCGATCTCAAGGCGGTCGCACGGCAACTCGGACCCGTCTCCGGGGTCGTCGGCGACGCGCTGATCGCGGACTACCTGCGCTCTCCGGAACAGAAGCGGGGCCTCGCCGAGGTCTGCGAGCGGCAGCTCGGTCGGGAGGTGGGGGTGGCCTGGGGGGACGGCGTGCGGACGGTGCTTCAGCTCGACCGCACCCTCGACGGGATCCTGGCCGCGTGGAACGCGACCCGCGTCTACACCGAGATCGAGCTCCCCATCCTTCCGATCCTCGCGCGGATGGAGGCAGTGGGCATCGCGGTGACCCGTCCCGCGTTCGCCACGCTCGCCACCGAGCTGGACGGGCGGCTCCAGGTCCTCGAGAAGGAGGTCCACGCCGCCGCCGGTGAGCCCTTCCTGATCGGGTCCACCCAGCAGCTGGCCCACATCCTCTACGAGAAGCTGGGCCTCAAGGGCGCCAAGAAGACCAAGACCG
>JAYVAS010000251.1:0-4751 GCA_043750895.1 Pseudomonadota bacterium | reverse complement strand
GGTACAACAACCAGGGGCGCACGCTGGCCCGCTACAAGTACAACCAGATCTGCTTCCTCGAAGAGGGGACCCGGTGGCTCTACCGCCGGGGCGAGTGGTTCTCCGCGCCCGCCGCCACCATCGGCCCCGAAGCGGAATTCACCCGTCTTCCCTCGGGCACGAACCCGCTGGCTGAGGCTATCGTAGACGCAGAACGGCGCGCCCACCTCCAACGGGTCCTCGCCGACTTCGAAGCCTTCTCCGCCCGTCACGCGGCATAGGAACCCCAATGCGCACCGCAAGCCTGCTCACCCTCCTCCTCTTCGGTTGTCCGTCCGAGAAGGACGACACCGCCACCGCCGAGGGCGATGCGGACGCCGATGCCGACACCGACATCGACACCGAGACGGACCCCTCGGTGGCCCCCTTCGTGGTCACGGTGGACCGCGTCGAGTGCACCAAGCAGCAGTCCGCCGGCGAAGTCTGGGACAGCCAGATCACCGTGGACGACCCCCAGGGGGACGACACCGTGGGCGGCGGCAACTTCTACCTGCTCAACGATGCCGGCGGCGAAGTCGCCAACGGCGCCCTCGCCTGCGGAGCCGGGCTCTGCTTCGGCACCTGGCGCGCCGACCTCACCGGGGTCGGTTGCTCTCAGGGCGGCGACATCATCGTCCGCTTCATCGTCACCGACGACGACGGCAACAGCTCGGCCCCCATGGACTACCAGACCGAATAGCGGCGCCACCTCGGCGCACCAGGCCACCGCATGAAAGTCGTCGTCATTGGGGGGGTAGCCGCGGGCATGAGCGCGGCGATGCAGGCGCGGCGCCGGGATCCCACCGCCGTCATCGACGTCTACGAGCGTGGCCCGTTCGTGAGCTACGGCGCGTGCGGTCTGCCGTACAACATCGCCCACCCCGCCCGCGACATCGCCGATCTGGTCGTGCGCACCCCGGAGCAGTTCGCCGGGCAGGGGATCTCGGTGCATCTCGGGCACGAGGTCACCGCCCTCCGAACCGGGGAAGTGCAGGTGCGCGACCTCGTCAGCGGTGCTCAGTCCACGGTCGCGTGCGACAGCATCGTGCTCGCGACGGGCGCGCGGGCCGTCCGCCCACCCCTGGACGGGGCCGACCAGGACGGCGTGATGGTGATGCGCGAGCTCACCGACGGCGCCGAGTTGAAGCGGCGCCTGGGGGACCGCCGGCCGCGGTCCGCGGTGGTGATCGGCGGCGGCTACGTCGGGGTGGAGATGGCGGAGTCCCTGCACGCGCGGGGTTGCCGGGTCACCCTCCTGGAGCGTGCCGAACAACTGGTCCTCGGTTTCGACGCCCATCTGGCCAGCATCGTCCGCGGGGAGCTGGAGCGAAACGGCGTGCACGTCTCGACCGGCATCACCGTCCAGCGGATCGGCGCGCGCCGCACCGTCGAGACCGACCGGGGTGATTTCCCCGCCGACGTGGTCCTCCTCGCCGTGGGCGTGCGGCCCAACACCGCCCTCGCCTCCGCCGCCGGGGTGGAGCTCGGCGTCGCCGGCGCCATCGCCGTGGACCGCCAACTGCGCACCAACCTGCCCGGCGTCTGGGCCGCCGGGGACTGCGCCACCACCTGGCACCGGGTGTCCAACCGTCCCGCGTGGATCCCGCTCGGCACCAGCGCCAACAAGATGGGCAAGATCGCGGGCGCCAACGCGGTCGGCGGGGCGCTCGCGTTCGCCGGCGTCGTGGGCTCGGCGGGGTTCAAGGCCTACTCGGTCGAGGTCGCACGCACGGGGCTCTCCGAGGTCGAAGCGCGGGAGATGGGGATGGACGTGGTGGCGATCGCCTCCACCCACAGCGATCGTGCCGGTCACTGGGGCCCGCCGGCGCAGATCGAGACGGTCCTGGTGGTCGAACGCGGCTCCGGCCGCCTGGTCGGCGCCGAGATGGCCGGCAAGGGCACGGTCGCCAAGCGCATCGACGTCTTCGCCACCGCGATCACCGCGGGCATGACGGTCGAGGACGTGGAAGCGCTCGACCTCACCTACGCCCCCCCGTTCGCGCCGATCTACGACCCGGTCCTGATCGCGGCCACGGTCGCCCGCAAGGCCGTCCAGGACTGAGTCCGGCTATGCTCTCGGGGAGGTGGTGATGTTCCTCCTGCTCCTCGCGGCCTGCCCCAACCCCGACGACGACTACAAGACCACCGGCGAGACCGACCCCACGGTCCCCGACACCGCCGAGTGCGCCGACGACACCGACTGCGGCGCCGACCAGATCTGCGAGGCCGAGGTCTGCGTGGACGGGGACCGGAACAACGCCCCCGACGAGGCGACCCCGATCCTGTGGGAGGAGACGCTGTCCGGCGTCATCAACCCCGACGGCGACATCGACTACTACCGCTTCGAAGCCGAGGGCGGGGAGTACCTCCGGGCGCTGACGGCCCTCGTGGACGACACCGAGGACTACGACACCGTGCTCACCATCCGGGAGGCGAACGGGAAGACCGTCACCTCGGCCGACGCCTATGCGACCGGAACGTCGGTGACCGGCGAGGACGCCGTCGCCTTCGCCTACCTCGCCGAAGCCGGGACCTACACCATCGCCGTCGAGGACATCGGCACCGCCAGTGGCGGCGTCGGCTACGGCCACCCCGAGTACGGGTACCAGTTGACCCTCGAGGAGTGGGGGGACGCCACCGCCGAGACGGATGACGCCGACGCGCCGCGCCTCAACCTCGACCTCTCGGACGAGCGCATCTGGTACAGCGCCGGGGTGCTGGTGGGCGAGGCCGGAGACGCCGACTACATCGGCATCGCCCACATCCAGGACGGGGACAACCTCTACGTCGACGGCAACGAGGACATCAGCGGCTCGGACCTCGCCCCGCTGGTGCGCCTGTGGGATCCGGCCGGGAACCTGCTGGGCGAGAAGGCCAACGTCGGCCCCGACGAGTACCTGTTCTACCCCCGCCTGGCCGAGGGCGACTACGTCATCGAGGTGACCGACGCCGGGGGGGACGGGGGCGCCAACGCGTGGATGTACACCCACGTCATCGTCCGACCCGACTACGACGGGTACGCCTTCGAGGCCGAAGCCGAGCCGAACGCCGACGCCGGCACCGCCAGCACGCTCCCCTTCACCACCTACCAGAACAGCAACGGCGACGACTACCAGCAGGCCCAGGGGCTCGGTTGGATCGACACCGACGGCGACGAGGACTGGTTCCTGGTCGATGAGACCTACACCGACGGCGGGCTCGTGCTGTGCCTGATGTCGGGCTTCTACGGGTCCACCGTCGCGCCGACGGTCGCGGTGTACGACGGGGACGGCAACCTGCTCGCCAGCGACGCTGGGAGCGCGACCGCGTACCCGACCGCCAACCTCGACAACGTCAGCAACGACGGCACGCCCCGGTACCTGCGGGTCACCGGCGACGTGAGCGGCCCCGGTGCGTGGTACCGCTTCTACGTCTACGTCGCGAGCTTCGACGTCGCCGACTATGGCGACGGCGGGTACGGCTGCCCGTAGGGCGTCGTCGCCCGTCCCCGGCTCAGGCCCGCTTGCGGCGGGCGCCCCACGCGGCCGCGCCCAGGGCCAGCAGGGGGAGCGCCGCTCCGTAGTAGTAGTTGCCGACGTCGATGGTGAACACCTGCGACGACGTGGCGTCGCTGTCGGTGGAGAAGGCGATGTCGGTGGTGTTGGTGCCGGGCGCCACGATGCTGTCGATGCGGGTCAGGTAGCGATCCGCCCCGGCCTCATCGACGTAGGGGCCACGGTAGACCTCGACCAGACCACGCTGATCACCACCCACCGACCGGAGGAAGTCGGTGTAGCCGACCTCGGGGATCGCGTCGGCGGACAGCCCGAGGTACCCGTCGGTGTTGGTGGTCCAGCCGTTGCCGGCGGCGGCGTGGGCGTCGCCGACCACGTAGAGCTCGGTGCGCACCTCGGCGAGCTGGATGGTCGAGCCCATGCGGGAGGGGAACAGCGGGTGGAGCGCCTGATCGCCACGGGCGGCGCCGTAGCGGATCCGCAGGGGCGAGATGCTGACGCCGCCTTCGGGCGTGGACGGGACCTCGGGCCGGAGCTCCACGGCGACCCACTGGAAGCCGATGGGGTCGGCCACGTAGTCCGCGATCGGGCCGCCCGCGTAGGTGAGGTCGTAGCCCTCGGCCGTGAGCCAGGCAGCGAACGCATCCGAGTCCTCGGCGGAGAGGATGGTGTAGCTGTAGTCGCCGGCGTAGCCTTGCCCCACGACGGCGACGTCGAGGCCGGTGCCGACGCCTCCGGAGTCCGAGAGCCCGCCCGCCAGGTCGTTCTTCGACCGCGCCCCGCCACACCCGAACAGACCGGGGGCGTCCCCGTCGTCGGCCGAGACCGACTCGTAGTAGTTCACCCGCGGGGCCGTGAGAGTGGCGAGGGTGTCGAAACGCGCGTCGGCGCCTTCCTCGACCGCGAGCACCTCGCCCGGGACCGGGATGATCCAGGCGAAGTCCTCGGCGGTACCCGTGTAGTGCACCCGGTACTCGATGGAGACCGCGTCGGGACCGACCTCCAGGATCGCCTGCATCGCGTCGGCGGCGGCGAGCTGATCGCTGTGGTCGAGCGAGGTGACGAGACCGCCGCAGGCGAGCGCGGCGTTGGCGAGCAAAAGGGTGAGCATGGTGGTTCCGACTCCGTGCGCTCGCAGCGTAGCCGGCAAAGAGAGGCGGTTCCAGCATGATCGTTTTGTCGCGGTCCATCAGCGATCACCACCCCTGGGGCGCGGCGACCGCCTCCCAGACGATGCAA
>JAYVAS010000250.1:0-7550 GCA_043750895.1 Pseudomonadota bacterium | reverse complement strand
CGGCGGCGTGCGCGTCGGGAGCGTGCTCGGCGGCGTGCGCGTCGGGAGCGTGCTCGGCGGCGTGCGCGTCGGGAGCGTGCTCGGCGGCGTGCGCGTCGGGAGCGTGCTCGGCGTCCGCCAGCGTCGCCGCCTCGGGCGTCTCGTCGGTCTCAGTCGCGGTTCCGCCGAGCTGCCGACCGGCCATGAACGCGGCGCCGATGAGCCCAAACAGCGCGGCCGCCGCGACCACTCCCAAGGCGATGCGGGCGGGCCAGCGGGACGGCTCGGGAGCAGGCTCGTCGAGGTCGTCGACGTGCGGGCGGGTCGGGACGGCGATTGGAACGGGCACCGGGCCGCCACCACCCTCCACGGGTGCGGGTCCCGCCGGAGGAAAGAATCCGGCGTTCCCGGAGTCGAACAGCCAGGGTGTGGGGTCTGGTGAGGCTGCCGCCGGCTCCGGTGGGGGCGCGGAGTCGAACCACCCAGCGGCGCGGGGCGCGGCGGGCGCGGGGTCGGCGGGCGCTCCCTCGGCGGGCGCGGGCTCGGCGGGCGCGGAGTCGAACCACCCTTCCCCTGCCTCCGGCCTGTTCTGGGTCGCGTCGGAGGCCACGCCGACCCGTTGGGGGAGCTCCGACGTGGGCTCGGCCACGGCGCCGAAGAAGGCGTCGTCGGGCGGTCCCTCTTCGAGGGTGTGCTCGTCTTCGCTTAGGTTGAACCGCTCGAACTCGGTTCTCTCGGGCTCGCCCTCGACCGAGCCGAGCTCGAGCTGCCGATTGAAGGCGTCGGGGTCGAAGGTCGCGGGGTCCAACGCCTCGCGCGGGACCACGGGCTCGGGGACAGGAGGGACGGCCCCGATCACGGTCTGTTCTTCGTCGCTTCCGGATGCGAGGGCGACGAAGGGGCGCGCGGCGGGTAGGGTCAGCGCGCGACCGACCCGATCATCGAGGTCGGTCGGGTTGGCGCGCACGGGGCTGGTGGTCGGCTGGTGGTCGAGCGGCTCGAGGGCGGCCGCCAGATCGAAGCTGCCGTCGCCGTCACCGCGGATCGTGGCCGCGAGGACCGTCTGTTCTTCCTCGGGGACGCGGCTGGGGGGCTCGCTGTGCACGAGCCGCTCGGCGGCGCTGAAGAACAGCGCGAGATCGGCGCGGTCCTCCAGCGGGAGCCAGGTACGGCAGTCGGTGGACCAACGGTCCAACCGGCCGACCCGCTTCTCGAGGATCCACCTCTGAAGCGTGGCCAGGTCGCGGATGGCGAACATCTCGCCGTCCACCTGCACCCACTGCTGCACGACCGACGGCGGCAGCCCGATCGGTCGCGCGCGCGTCGGGGCAGGCGCCGCCTCTTCGGGGGCCTCGGCGTCTACGGAGAACGTGTGACCGCAGCTCGAACACCGGAACTTCAGAGAGCGCGACACCCGCGTACGCGCCGGTGAGGGGGGGTCGATCTGGTGACGCGTCCGGCAGCGCGGACAGTTGACCTCCACGCTAACCCCCGTTCATCTCCCGGATGATCTTCTCGACGTCCGCAGCGTCCCGGGGCCCGGTGGCGAGGTACTGCTGGTAGAGCGCGTTGGCCTGGGAGACGTCCCCCTGTTCGCGTGCGATGGCGCCGAGGAGCTTCAACGCATCCTTCTGGCCCTTGCTCGCCGCGGCCTGGAGCGATGCCTGCGCGGCGTCGAGCTGGCCCGACTTGTACTGCGCTTCGCCCAGCTTCCGGAGCAGGCGGGCGTTCCCCGGATCGAGGTTCACCGCGTCCTGGTACCCCTTGGCGGCGCCGCTCCAGTCCTTCGACTTGGCCGCGCCGTCACCGATGGCCTCGTAGTCCGTCGCCGACGCGTCCGAGGTCTTGATCGGCGAGGCGGTGCTCGTGCTGCCGGAGGTCGTCCGGCTGCCGGTGGAGGACTGCGCGGTCGACGCGCCGTTCGGCGTCTTCACCCGCACGACCCGTCCGTCGTCGAGGACCTTCACGGTGGGATCGTTGGCGACCGGGTCGGCGACCAGCAGCCCCGAGGGGTCCACCGCGGCGTCGGGCTCGACCGGCACGTCGGCGAACTGATCCCGAAGTTTGTTCTGGATCTCCTCCCGCTCCTGGTCACGGATGGTCTTGGCGGCTTCGGCCTTCAGCGGAGGCGCGGGCATCGGGGACGGCGTGCCACCACCCAACGTGTTCGCGTACCAAAGGCCACCGCCGACCACCAGGACTCCGAGGATCCCGAGGAGAATCGGCGTGCGGCGGCCCGAACTTGAGGGCTGTTCGGCGCCTGAGTTGGCCTGGGCGCCGCGCTTGCTGGCCCGGTCGCGCTGCCGCGTGCGCAGGTCATCGAACGGATCCCGGTAGAGGCTCGGCTCCGGCTCGAGGCGGGGGTCCTCCCGCACCGGCTCCGGCGTGCGAGATTCGGGCATCCGCGGGGTGGGGGGTGGCGCGTCCCCGCGTTCGGTGAGCAGCCGCTCGTAGGTCTGGATGAAGAAGGCGTCGAGGTCGGGGATCTCGCCGATCGGCTTCCACGACTTTCCGTCGTGGCTGATGACGTCGGCCGGGGTGACACGCCCGTCGGTGATGTACTTCCGGAGGGTCTTGGTGTCGCTGAAGTCGTAGATCAGCCCGATCCGGACCTTCACCTTCCAGGTGGTGACCCCGACCTTTCGGAAGTCCAGCCCGGCCACGCGTCCCGGCGCGTCGCCCGGGGAGATCGTGTTCACGGCCGGGGGGGCGGGCGGCGGCTGGTGGTAGACCGGCGCGTTCCCGACGACGTGCGACTCGGGCGCGCGCATGTCCGGAAGGGGAACGGCGAGGGTCGGGTTCGAGCGGGGAAGCGGCATCGACGCGCCCATGGGCGACATCGGAGCCCCGCCACCGTCGCCGAAAGCGAGCGCGTTGATCGGGGCGCCCGGTCGGCCCACTGGCCCACCGATGCGCGTCGGACCTTCGTCGTCCGCTTCGTCGTCAGCCGGGCGAGACGCGAGGTTCTGGCTCGGCTTCGGCGCTTCTGCGGCGTGATTGAACACGACGAAGACGTGCTTGCACTTGGGGCAGGTGATCTTTGCCCCGCGACCCGTGACCTTGGCGTCATCGAGCTTGTATCTGGATTTGCAAGACTCGCAGGAGACGATCAACGGGGCACTCCGAGGCGGTGTCAGGGGAGAAGGATCTCCATTCGCGCACTCACGGCGAACACGGTGCGGGGCCCGTGATTCCGGAAGTGTATCGTAAGCCGGGGGTTCGACGACAATCCGTCCCGCTTCTGAATGGTGCCCGCGCCGAGGAGGGGGTGGTAAACCTCGGCGCCGACGGTGAACGACTCCAGGCTGTCGGGCGCCATTCGGCGACCAACCGGGCGTTCTTCATCTTCGATCGCGGGCCTGGAAAAAAGCCCGGCCTGGCGCGGGGCGGCGGGAACGGGGAGGCTGCCGCGGGTCCACCCGACGGCGGGAGGCGCGTCGGTGGCCGGGCGTGGCGGCGCGGGGGGGGTGGGCCGCGTCCACGGGACCGCTTCGGCGCGCGGGGCGGGGCGGGGCGGGGCACCGGGCGGGCGCGGGGGCCCGCGCAACCACGAAGGCGTCTCGCGCTTCACCGGCTCGCGCCCGAACACCTCGGGCGGGATCTCCTCGATGAACCGGGAGCCCACGCTGTCGATCCAGCCGCCCTGCATCGAGCGCCGGCTGCGCGGGAAGCTCATGTACAGGCGCTCGCGGGCGCGGGTGATCGCGACGTAGACGAGGCGCCGCTCCTCCTCGATGTCCTCTTCGCGCTCGGCCCGGCTGTGGGGGAAGCAGCCCTCGGCCATGCCCACCAGGAAGACCACCGGGTACTCCAGCCCCTTGGCGAGGTGCGCCGTGAGCAGGGTGACCGCGCCCGTGCCGTCGTCGGGCAGCTCGTCCGCCTGCCCGGCCAGCGCGGCCCGGTCCATGAAGGCGATGAGCCGGTCGAAGGGCGACGCGTCCGGGTCGACCTCCATGTCTCCCGCGGCGCGCACGAGCTCCTCGATGTTCTCGATCCGCGCCTGGGCCTCGTCCGTCTGTTCGGCGCGCAGCTCGGCGAGGTAGCCGGTGGCCTCGGCGACGTGCTGGACCAGCTCGCCCGGGCTGACCAGCCGCGCCCGGGCCGTGAAGCCGTCGATCAGGGTGACGAAGGCGTTGAACGCCCCGGCGGTGCGCCCGCCCAGCACGGCACGGTGGCGCGCCGCTTCGAGGAGCGGCGTCCCGGCGTTGGCGGCATCGGCGAGCAAACCTTCCAGGGCCTTCTCTCCCAACCCCCGGGTCGGTACGTTGATCACCCGCTGGAACGACATGTCGTCGGCGGCGTTGACGACGAGCCGCAGGTAGCCGAGGAGATCGCGGACTTCCCGCCGTTCATAGAATTTTCGCCCGCCCACCAGCGTGTAGGGGATGCGCCACTGGGTCAGCGCCTTCTCGAAGGGCCGGGACTGGGCGTTGGTGCGGTAGATCACCGCGAAATCGCTGAACTTCCGGTCCTTCTGCTGGCTCCGGATGGTGGCGACGACGCTGTCGGCTTCGGTCTGATCGTCGGGGTAGTTCTGGAGGCTGAGCGGCAGGCCGACGTCGGCCTCCGTCCGGAGCGTCTTCTCCATCCGCTGGCTGTTGTTCTTCACCACGGCGGAGGCGGCCCGCAGGATGTTCTGGGTGGAGCGGTAGTTCTGCTCCAGCCGCACCACGGTCGCGCCGGGGAAGTCCTTGGTGAAGGACAGGATGTTCTGGATGTCGGCGCCGCGGAAGCTGTAGATGGACTGGTCGTCGTCGCCGACCACGGCGAGGTTCTGGTGTTCACCGGCGAGCAGGCGCAGGAGCTTGTACTGGGCGGCGTTGGTGTCCTGGTACTCGTCCACCATCACGTAGCGGAAGCGGTCGCGCCAGCGCGCGAGCACGTCCGGGTGCTGTTCCCAGAGCTCCACCACCTTGTTGATCAGGTCGTTGAAGTCGAGCGCGTTGGCCGCCTTGAGCCGCGCCTCGTAGGCCTCGAACACCACCCGGACCTTGTCGCCGGGGAACTCCTCGATGTCCGCCGGGCCCTTCAGGGCGTTCTTGGCGCGGTCGATCGCCGCGCGGAACTTCGCGGGCGGGTGACGCTTGGGGTCAATCTTCTGGTCCGACAGGATGCGCTTGAGCACCTTGCCCTGGTCGTCGTCGTCCCAGATGGCGAAGCTGCCGGTGTAGCCCAGGGGCGCGATGTCGCGGCGGAGGATGCGCACGCACGAGGAGTGGAAGGTGGAGACCCAGGCGTCGTGACCGCGGGGGCCGACCAGATGGGTGACCCGCTCCTTCATCTCCCCGGCGGCCTTGTTGGTGAACGTGACCGCGTAGATGTTCCAGGGGCGGACCCCCCGTTCGATCAGCGTGGCGATGCGCCGGGTGAGCACGCGGGTCTTCCCCGACCCGGCCCCGGCGAGGATCAACAAGGGCCCGTCCTGGTGTTGTACCGCCCGGGCCTGTTCGGGGTTGAGCCCCTCGAGGAGGTCGATCATGGACGGGCCTTCATCCGTAGCCGCAGCCGGTTGGCGGACCGCTCGGTGGTGCGGGTGGGGGCGCGCTCGACCGCGATGGCATCGTCGGGGACGTCGGCGGTGAGGGTGGAGCCAGCGCCGACGATCGCCCCTTCCCCGACCACGATCGGGGCCACCAGCGCCGTGTTCGAGCCGATGAACGCGCCCGCCCCGATGACGGTGCGGTGCTTCCGAAACCCGTCGTAGTTGCAGGTGATGGTGCCCGCGCCGATGTTCGCGCCCTCGCCGACATCGGCGTCGCCCAGGTAGCTCAGGTGGTTGGCCTTCGCGCCCTTCCGCAGGCGGGCCGCCTTCATCTCGACGAAGTTGCCGACGTGCGCCCCCTCGTCCACCTGGGAGCCGGGGCGCAGGCGCGCGTACGGGCCGACGATCGCGCCCGTCTCGACCCGGGCCCCGTCGCACATGGAGTGGGGGTGCACGCGCACCCCGGGGCCGATGTAGCTGTCCTTGATCACGCAGGCTGCGCCGATGTCCCCGTGGACCTCGGTGGCGCCTTCGAGGACGGCGCCGAACCCCACCGAGGCCCCCGGATGGAGCACCACCGACGCGTGGACGTCGGCTGCCGTCAGCGAGGCGAAGTCGACGCCCTGGCGGGCCCAGGCGCGGTTCACGCGGGCGCGCAGCTTGTCGCGGGCCTCGGCGAGGGCGGCGCGGTCGTTCACGCCCAGGAACACGTCGCCGTCGAAGCCGCCGACCACGTTGGCATCGGCCAGGACGAGGTCGGTGAGGTAGAACTCGCCCTTGGGGGCGTGGGGCTGGAGGGCGGGGACGGCCTCGTGCAGGTACGCGGCCTCGAAGACGTAGAGACCGCTGTTCACCTCGGTGATGGCGCGCTCGGAGGCGGTGCAGTGGGCCTCCTCCACGATGCGGGTGCCGCCCTCCCGGACGATGCGCCCGTAGCCGGTGGGGTCGGCCACCACGAAGCTGGCGACGGAGCAGCGGCCGCGGTGTTCGGCGAGCAGGCGGGTGACGACCTCGGCGGTGATCAGCGGTGTGTCTCCCGCGGCGACCACCACCAGGCCGGTGCGGGGCAGGTGTGGGAGCGCGGCGCGTACCGCGTCTCCGGTGCCACGGGGGACTTCCTGGCGGGCGAACCGGCGGCCCGCGAAGGCGGCCTCCACCTGGTCGGCCTGGTGGTGGGTGACGATCACCACGTCCCCCCCGCCGAACGCCTCCACCACCCAACCGAGCATGGGTCGGCCGAGCAGCGGATGGAGGACCTTCGCGAGCGGCGAGCGCATGCGGGTGCCGAGCCCGGCGGCGAGCACGACGGCGGTGAACGGGGGGACCGGCGACATCCGAAAGAGCTTAACGAGGGCGCATGCTACTCCTCTTGCTTGCGTGCGCCGGCGGCGACGATTCCACCTCCACGGCAGAGCTCTCGGGCTGTGATCCGGGACCGAGTCCCACGTTGAACCTCGGGAAGGGCGAGCTCTCCTACAGTGCCATGGAGGCCGGTGACGGCACCATCGAGCTCGTCCATGGGCCGCAAGGCGGTTTCCACACCGTGATCGCCCTCGAAGCGGTGGAGGCGGACGCGTCCGCCGAATGGACCGTGCAGATCCGCGGCTACCTGGCCGACGTCGAACGGGCGACCACGACGCCCTACGTGTCGATGCAGTGCAACCAGCAGACCGGGACGCTGCAGTCGTGGGGCTTCCTGCTCATCTGGGATGCCCAACCGGAGGAGCTGGACGAGCAGCAGGTGCGCATCGAGGCGGAGGGGCAGGACGCGGCGGGGGTGGCGTTGTCTGCGGAGGCGGAGGTGGTGATCGAGGATCCGTTGATCTGAGCGGTCCCGGCGGGACGCCTCCGGAATACCGGGGTGGATGCCCCTCCTCCTCGCCGAACGACGCCTGTTCCGGTACGGCGCCATCCTCGTCCTGCTCGCGATGGCGACCGGGCTCCTCATCGGTCAGACCGGGCGCGCGGGCTCCTGGTCTACACGCTCGTTGGCGCCGGCTACCTGAACTGGGTGGCGACGATCCTCGGGGCGCTCCTCGGCACCCACGGACTCACGCCCGTGCACGGCGCCGGCACCGCGGGACCCCTC
>JAYVAS010000249.1:0-11557 GCA_043750895.1 Pseudomonadota bacterium | reverse complement strand
CGCCCTCGACGACCTCAGCGCCCTCCACAACCTCACCTCCGTCGACGACCTCACCATCCGCGGAAACCCGTCGCTCACCGAGGCCGAGATCGACGCCCTGCTGGACGCCATCGGCGTCAAGAACATCCACGGCGTGGTCACCATCGAGGACAATGGGCCCTGAGGTTCGGCACCGGCTCCGTTCCGCCAAGCGCGCGGGGGGAGCAGAGGACTGGGCGGGGACCCGCGGGTGCTGAAGGTGGGATCCCCGCCGCGGTGATCAGCGCCGCCGTGCGCGGGCAACGCCGCGTTACTCCCGACGGGCGATGTCGCGTCGGAAGTCAGTACGAACGGTGAGCAGCGAGCCGGGTGTTCCCAAAGGCCGTCCTGCGCTTCGACCGTACCGAACGCTTCCGGAGGGCACCGCACTCACAGGTTCAACTCCTGCGCCCCCTACTTGGGGGCGACGCTCACGGTTGCGCAATTGGCTTCAGCCCAATCCGACAGATCCGCGGGTCGAAAGGCCCACCGCCGGGGTAGCGACCGGCACTCCCTGGGAGGCGGCCCTGTTCCGCCCTGGGTTCGACGCCCGGCGCCGACCCTCGCCTGCCCACGGGGACCCCCGGTCCGTTCGGCCCTCGGGTCGCACGTCGCCGGAACCCGGTCCCGACCGTGGCCGCGGGGATTGCCGCGGGCGGCACAGGACCGTCCTCCCTCCCTCTCCCTGACCCGAGCCCATCATGTTCCACACCGTCGTCGTCAAGCGGGGCGCCCGCACCGCCCACCTCAAGGACGGGCGCCTGGAGCGCCTCTACGGTCCGGGCCGCCACACGGTGTGGACCTTCGGCGGTCTCCACGAGTTCATCGAGATCGACACCGGCTTCCCCATCCAGCCGGTGCCCGCCGGGGGGCCGCTGCCCGACGACCTGGAGGGCGCGCGCATCATCTCGGTGGACGCCCACGAGCGCGTGGTGGTGCTGCTCCACGGCCAGTTCGTGCAGGTGTTGGAACGCGGTCGCTGGCGCTGGTGGGACGCCCACGGTGAACCCACCCTGCTCCGGCTGGACCGGCGCGCGCCTCCCGTCCTGGCCACCGAGTCGGACCCTCTGCCCGCGAACACGCCCGGCGCCACCGTGACCGGGTACATCGAGCCCGGGTTGCTGCAGTACGCCGGACGCCCCCACAGCCTGGTGCCGGCGGGCCGTTGGCGCGTCTGGGACGCCGACGCCTGGCGGATCGCCGCCATCCCCCGCGGCTTCAACGCCGCGCCCGTCGATCGCGGCGAGCGTATCGACGGTGAGGTGGAGCTGCAGGTGGGAGAGCACGAGCGGGCCGTCGTCCTGCGCAACGGCGCCTTCCTCCAGGTGCTGGACGGTGGCCGCTACATCGGCTGGGAGGCCGCGGGACCCTACACCGTGCTGCGCTTCGACTGCCTGGCCGAGCCCACCCCCCTCGGACCCGACGACCCGCTCCCCGCCGGCACGCACGGGACGGACTGGACCGAAGCGAGCGGCCACGACGCCCTCGCCGTGGTGCTGGTGCGCGACGGGCAACCCTGGCGGGTGCTCCCAGAAGGGCGCTACCGCGCGTGGACCGGGTCCCGGTGGTCGCTCAAGGGCGTACCGCTCTCGTTGCAGGCCCTCGACGTCGCCGCCCAGGACCTGCTCACCGCCGACGAGGTCCCCCTGCGCGTGAAGCCAGCGGTGACGGTGCGGGTGGTGGACCCGGTCACGGTGTTGCGGCAGCCCGACTGGCCGAACCAGGTGTACGTCACCGTCCAGCTCGCCTTGCGCGAGGTGGTGTCGTCCCGCACCCTCGAAGCGCTGCTCGCCGAGCGGGAGTCCCTCGGGGAGGCCATCATCGCCCGGGCCCGCGCGACCCTGCCGGCGATCGGGCTCGCGTTGGAGCTGGCGGCGGTGAAGGACATCATCCTGTCGGGCGAGATCAAGGACCTGCTCAACCGGGTCACCCTGGCGCGGAAGGAGGCCGAAGCGCTCTCCATCAAGCGCCGCGAAGAGACGGCCGCCACCCGTCAGCTCGCCAACACCGCGCGCATGCTCGAGAACAACCCGGTGCTGCTCCGCCTCAAGGAGCTCGAGGCCCTGGGCGACATCGCGTCCCGCATCGACCGCATCACGGTGGTCGGGAGCGGGGGCGAGCTCATGAAGACGGTGCTCCTGTCGGACCTCGCCAAGACCGACTGATCGCGCCCGCGTGGTAGGCTCCTCCGGTCATCGGAGCCCTCGGATGCGTCTCGTCGCCGTGATCAGCCTGCTCGCCGCCGTGTCCCTCGGCTGCGCCTCCGGAACCAAGGATGAGGCCACCTCCCACGCGGGCGGCGACGGGCGAGGCGACGGGGACCCGGCGGACGCGGACACCGACACCGACACCGACGCGGACGCCGACGCCGACACCGACACCACCGACCCCGTGGACAGCGACGGTGACGGCCTGAGCGACGACGACGAGGCGGACCGGGGCACCGACCCCGACGACACCGACAGCGACGACGACGGGATCGGCGACGGCGAGGAGGTCGATCTCGGGAGCGATCCCACCGCGGCCGACACCGACGGCGACACCTACCTGGACGGCTGGGAGGTGACGGAGGGCCACGACCCGACCGACGCCGACGACCGCATCTACGAGGGCTACTGGCCCTACAACCCCGACAAGGACGCCATGAGCGACCCGGGGTGGCGCGGCACGGCGAGCACCGGCGACCAGCTCCCCCGCTTCGCCTGGGTGGACCAATATGGCGACACGGTGGACATCTACGATTTTGCATTCAAGGGCAAGCCCGTCGTGGTCGACCTGTCCGGGGTGTGGTGCTACTACTGCAACGAAGTCGCCGCGTTCCTGGACGGGCAGGCATCCATCTGGGACGAGTATCGGGAGTACCGGTCGATCCCCGGGCTGGTGAACGACGGCGACATCTACTGGGTCACGGTGCTGGACTCGGACGCCAGCGCCGGCGCCATCTCCAACCGCGACCTGTCGGACTGGTACGACGCCTACCCCAACCCCAACATCCCGGTGCTGGGGGACGAGGAGTACGCGCTTCAGGGCTGGATGGACGTGGTCGGCTACCCCTCGATCATGCTGTTGAACGAGGACCTGATCGTCGCCGTCTACGACCCGGACAACTACGGCGTCGTCTTTGACGCCCTTCTCGACCTCTAGGCCGCCCATCCCGCCCCGCCGCCACCTGGATCCGCGCCCGGTCGTCGCGTCCGCGGTCATCGCGCTCGGCATCCTCGGCGCGCACGCCGCCTGGGAGGCGAAGACGGCGGCCGAGCACGGAATCAGGGCGCAGTCGGTCGCGACCCAGGTCGCGGTGGGGCTCGATGCCCACGCCCACGCCCAGGTGCGCGCCGCGCGAGACGGCCTGAGCGACACCTTCATCGACCTTCGCCGTGCGCTTCGGGCCGCCGCGACCGCCTCCGGTGCCAGCACTCCGATCTACACGCTGCGCAAGGCCGGCGATGCGGCGGTCGAGGTGATCACCACTGACGAGATCCCCGAGGTCGGCCAGACCCACCCCCTGCGGCCCGAGATGTTGCCCGCCTTCGAGTCCGGCACCCCCACCCGGACGGGGCTCTACTACGACGCCGATGGTGCCTGGATCAGCGGCTACGCCCCCATCGCCGCGCCTGGGGGGAGCCCGGCGGGCATCGTCGTGGTCACGCGCCCCTCCGAGGACCTCGCGATGGTCCGTCAACGGGCGTTGGGCGCCGCGATCGGCTTCGCCATCGTCGGCTGGGTGCTCGCCCGCTTCGGCGCCACCTGGGCCCGACACGGCGCGGCCGACGCGCTCCGTCGGTTCTTCGCCGGCCGCCTCGCCACCCGCATCGGCCTCGCCGGCGCCGCCGCGGTGCTCGTCGCCACCGGCATCCTCGTGGTCCTGGACCTCCAACACGCCCGGGCCGACCTGGTCGACCACATGAGCGACAACCTCCTCACCGCGGTGCGCGTCGGCGCCGATCGGATCGACCCGGCGCTCCACGCCGAAGTGGCCGCCAGCGGCACCGCCGACTCGGCCGCGTTCGTGTCCCTCCAGCACACGCTGCGCCGCATCCAGGAGGAGGCCGGGCTCACCAGCCCCGTGTACACGCTGCGTCGAGACGGCGACGGCGCCCGGTTCGTGGTGATGACCAACGAGGTGCCCTTCGTGGGCGACCCCAACGAGCTGCGCCCCGCCACGCGCGTCAGCTTCGAGAACGGAGGCGCCGGGCGGGAGGGCCCCTACACCGACGCCCACGGCACCTGGATCTCGGCGTGGGCCCCGGTGCGGGACGCGGACGGCCAGGTGATCGCCGTGCTCCAGGCCGACTACGACATCACCACGCTGCTCACGAAGCTCTCCGACCGGGCGATGCGCACGGGGATGGTGGCGTGCAGCGGCATCGGGGTCGCGTTCCTCCTCGCCGGGCTGCTCGCCCGCAGCATCGCCCGACCCATCGGGGCGATCGTGGACGCCACGCACGCCATCGAGGCGGGACGCTACGACGTGCTGGTCCCGGAGGATCGGGTCGACGAGGTCGGGGATCTCGGCCGGGCGATCAACCGCATGGCGCGGGGCCTCGACGAGCGGGAACGCCTCCGGACCATGTTCGGCAAGTACATGGCGACCCAGGTGGTGCAAGAGCTGTTGGCGCGGGGGGAGCTCTCGCTGGCGGGCGAGGAGCGCGAGGTGACGGTGCTCATCTCCGACATCCGCGGCTTCACGCCGTTGACCGAACGCCTGGGCGCGGCGGAGGTCGTGACCCTGCTCAACGAGTACTTCACGCTGCTGGTCGAGGTCGTGCTCGCGCACGAGGGCATCATCGACAAGTACATGGGCGACGCCATCCTCTGCTACTTCGGCGCCCCCATGCCCCAGCCCGACCACCGGAAACGGGCCGTCACCGCGGCGTTGGCGATGCAGGAGGCGCTGGCGCGGTGGAACGTGGAACGGCTCGCGCGGGGCCAGACGGCCGTGCTCACCGGCATCGGCGTGGCTTCGGGCAAGGTGGTGGTCGGCAACATCGGGTCCCCGCTGCGCCTCGAGTACACCGTCATCGGAGACGCGGTGAACCTCGCCTCGCGGCTGTGCGGCAAGGCCGAGGCGGGCCAGGTGGTGGTGACCGACGATGTCCGCAACGCCATCGACGACGACCGCTTCGAGCCGGTCGGGGCGATCCCGGTCAAGGGCTTCGCCACGCTGGTACCGGTGCACCGGGTGACGGTGGGGATGGTGGGGTAGGGACCCTCTTCCCCTCTCCCTCCCGGGAGAGGGTGCCCGAAGGGCGGGTGAGGGGGCCGGTGACCAACTACCGCTCCCGAAACGCCTCGATCCCCTTGCCGAGGACCTCGATCGCCCGGGTGAGGACGGCCTCCTCCCGCACCGCCGCGAGGCGGATCTGGTCACGGCCCTGGGTGGGGTCCGCGTAGAAGCCGGGGCCCGGCGCGACCACCACGCTCTCGGGGCGACCCGAATCGTGATCGCGGAACTCCTCGACCATGAACCGGGCGAAGGCCTCGGTGTCCGGCACCGGGAGGCGCGCCATGGTGTAGAAGGCGCCCTCGGGGCGATGGTAGGCGACGCCGGGCAGGCGGGCCAAGGCGTCCATCATCGCGTCCACGCGGCGCTTGTAGATGCTGCGCACCTCGCCGTAGAAGTCGAGCGGGAGCCCGAGCGCGGCGATGGCGGCGTGTTGGGCCCGGGGCTGGGGGCCCAGGCGGGCCTGGCCGAGGCGCTCCACCCGCTCCATGAGCTGGACGTTGCGGGACACGAAGAAGCCGATGCGCAGGCCGCAGGAGGAGAAGGTCTTCGAGGTCGAGTCGACGACGATGACGTGGTCCTGGTGGTCGTCCAGCTCCAGGGCCGACAGGGGCGGCTTGTCGAACCAGATCGCGCGGTAGACCTCGTCGGCGACGAGCCAGAGGTTGTGCCGGCGCGCCCAGGCGGCGACCCGACGCAGCGTGGACTCCTGGTAGACCGCGCCCGTGGGGTTGCCCGGGTTCGCGAACAGGAACATCCGCGTACGGGGGGTGACCATGGTGTCGAGCACCTCGTCGGGCGGGATGTCGAAGCCGTCTTCGAGGCGGGTGCGGACCGGCACCACCTTGGCGGCGGCCACGGTGCTGAAGCCGTTGTAGTTGGTGTAGTAGGGCTCGGGGACGAGGATCTCGTCCCCGGGATCGCACACCGCGCACATCGCGAACAGCAGGGCTTCGGAGCCACCCTGGGTGACCACCACGTGCTCCGGACCCAGGCCGGGGCTGGTTCGTGCGTGGAACGCCGCCGCGGCGACCCGACACTCGAGCAAGCCCGAGGCCGGCCCATAGGCGAGCACGGGGCCGTCGGCGTGGGCCAGCGCGTCGAGGATCGGCTGCGGCGTCGGCACGTCCGGCTGGCCGATGTTCAACTTGTGAAAGTGCACACCCTTCGCGCGGCCCACCGCCGCGTCGAGCTTGCGGATCGCGGACTCCTGGATCGACGTGGCGCGGTTCGAGATGCGCATGGAGACTCCGGGGTGGGGGGACTAACCCATGCGGCTGGGGCTACTGCTCCGGCCCCCGGAACTCCAGCACCTGCCGTGGCTCGGGACCGGGGGCGCGGTAGCCGTCGAGCTCCAGCCGGGCCGCCAGCGCCGCCTCACGCAACCGCCGCTGACGCTCCTCCTCAGCTTCCCACCGCGCCAGCTTCTCCTTCCCGCGACGCCAGCGCCGCCAGCCACCGAAGACCAGCAGCGCCGAGAGCACCCCCCAGAGCATGCCGGAGGTGAGGATCGCGTTGGCCCACAGCATCGGGTCGGTCCACTGCGAGGCCCATCTCGCCTCGATGGTGTCCATGTCCTCGCCGGTCACCCGCAGGATCGCCTGGGGCGCCGTCGCGCCGCCCCGCATCTCGGCGACGAGGCCCTTGAGCGCCTCGCGCCCGTACTCCGTCCCCAGCCAGCCGATGAGATCCGCGGACTGCGCATACGCCAGCCGCGCGAGCCCCACCTCCTTGGGGAAGCCGCTCACCACGGTCGCCAGCGGGATCAACCCGCCGGCGAGGTGGGCGGAGGAGAGGGTCTCGGCGGTGGAGGGGCCGAGCTCACCGGCGTAGTACTGGGCCATCCCCTCTTGTAGCCAGCGCGGCGGGACCTTGGGGGCGAACGCGCGCCCGAGGAGGATGTGGACCAGCTCGTGATCGAGCACCACGTCCAACGAGGCCGCCACGCCGGACCGATCCCGCGGAGAGTGGAGGAAGATGAGCCCCGACTTGGGCCAGGCGGTGCCGTCCGCCCAGTCGGGGGGCGCGCCGGGCTGGATCTCGTGGAAGGAGCCGGGGGCGGCGATGTAGATGTCGATACGCCCCCCCGCCGTCACCCCCAATTGGGAGGCGAGCCGCGGCACCGAGTGCGCCGCCCGATCGGCCAGGCGACGGACGGTGGCCCGGTCCTCCGAGTCACCGTGCACCCGCGCGTACACGCCGTCTTCGGTCCACCACCCGCCGGAGGGAGGAGCGACGAACGGCGCATCCGCCATGACCTCCGGGGCGGGCGCCCAGACCGGCTGGGCGCGGGCGACACCGGTGACGGCGAGGAGGAGGACCAGCAGCCAGCGCCACATGGGAACAGGCTACACACATCCGCCCCCACCGACACCCTGCCCGAACGGTTAGCTCCCGGGCGATGTGGAGCTGGTGGAAGGACCTTCCCCTGCGAACGACCGTGCTGGTCGCCGGGCTCCTGCGCGCCGTGCCGATGATCGTGTGGGTCGACAAGCCCTGCGTCCGTGACGAGTGCACCTACCTGGATCTGGCGGAGTCGCTGCTCAAGGGCGAGGGCATGGTGGGCACCCACGGCTGGCTCTGGGCCCCCGCCTACCCCGCGGTCATGGCCGCCCACGAGGTCGTCTTCGGCTATCCGGGCACGGTCCAGATCACCCAGCTGGTGATGGCGATGTGCAGCGTCGTCTGGCTGAACGACCTCGCGCGCGAGCAGGGCGGGGTCCGGGCCGGGCGCATCGCGGCCTGGCTCTACGCGCTCAACCCCACGCTGATCTTCTACACCACCAGCTTGTGGAGCGAGACGCTCTACTCGGGCCTGCTGCTCGGCGCGATGTTGGCCCTCCGCTGGGCGCGGGCCGGCGGAGGTCGGCGCGGGTGGCTCCCGGGCCTGCTGGTCGGTCTCTGCGTCCTGTTCCGGGGGGTGGCCACCTACATGCTGCCCATCTTCTTCGTCGCCCTGCTGTGGGAGCGTTGGCGAGACCGGGCCGCGTGGCGGGGCGTCGTCACCTGCGCGCTCGGCGCCGTGCTCACGGTCGCGCCCTACAGCGCCTACGCCACCCAGAAGTGGGGCGAGTTCGTGCTCGCCGACCGCACGCTGGGCCAGATGATGTACCTGGGCAACAACACCTTCCCGCCCATCACCTTCGACGTCGGGAACGGCGCCCTGTCTGCGCGCGCCTACGAGCGGGCCATCGCCGGTGGCCGGACCACCTGCCCGCGCGACGGCAACCCGATCAAGAAGGATGACTGCGAGGCGGCCGCCGGCATGGCGTGGATCCGGGCGAACCCCGGGGAGTTCCTCGCCCGCGTGCCGGTGCGGGTGGCCCAGCTGCTCAACCCGCACTCCCTGCTGACCCGCCACCTCCGGTGGGGCCGTTGGCGCGGGCTGCCCGCCTGGTTCGACGAGACGCTCGTCGTCGGCATCGTCGGCTTCAGCTTCGTGACCCTGGTGGGCGGCACCATCGGCTGGTTCACCCGGGGGCGGGGGTGGTACGCCGTGACCGCCGGCCTGATCGTGCTCTACCACGTGGCCGCCATCGCCGCGCTGGCTGGTCTGACCCGCTACCGCGTCCCCCTCGAGCCGCTCTGGCTGGTCTTCGCGGGCGGGTTCCTCGCGTCTCCGCGGGAGGGTTGGCGCACGCTGTGGAACGGCTCGGCGCGGAGCGTCCTCGGGGTGTTCGTCACGGTGCTCCTCCTCGCCCACATGCTCCGCTACCTCCCCGCAGGATGGCCCACGTGGCAATCCTGGTAGGCCTGCTGCTCGGCTGCACCCCGGCCCCACCCTCGCTCCCGGTCGGGGATCCGGCCCGGCCCGACATCATCCTCATCAGCATCGACTCGCTGCGAAAGGACCACGTGGGCGCCTACGGCTACGCCCGCGACACGACCCCGAACCTCGACGCGCTCGCGGCCAGGGGTCAGCGCTTCGACGACGCGCGTACGCCCTCCCCGTGGACGCTCCCGTCGCACCTCACCATGCTCACCGGGAAGTGGCCGACCGAACACCTCGTGGTGGACGACGTCTACGCGCTCTCTCCGTCGGTCCCGATGGTGCAGGAGCGCCTGAGCGCCGCCGGATGGGCCACCGCGGGTCTGACCTCCACGGTGTACGTCTCGCGCCTGTTCGGGTTCTCCCGCGGCTTCTCGCTGTGGGACGACGGCAACATCACCGAGCGCTCCAACCTCGATCACCCGGTCCACACCGCGGACTCGGTGGAAAAGGCGCTGGGTTGGGTGAAGGGCCTCCCGCCCGGTCAGCCCGCCTTCCTGTTCCTACACACCTACGACGCCCACTACCCCTACCTGCCGCCCGCCCCGTACAACAGGAAGTACGACCCGGCGCGGAGCGCCAAGGAGGTCCGGTACCGCACCTACGCCTGGTACAAGGCCAACCCGCTCACCCCCGAAGCGCTCCAGCTCCAGACCGACCAGTACGACGAGTCGATCGCGTGGCTCGACGCCGAGCTGGGCCGGCTGATCGCCGCGTGGACCCGACCCGTCACCTTCATCGTGCTGGCGGACCACGGCGAGGAGTTCATGGACCACGGCAGCTGGGGCCACGCCCACACGCTGCACCCCGAGGTGCTGGACATCCCGCTCGTGGTCGCCGGGCCCGGCATCCCCCCCGCCGTGCGATCCGAGCGGGTGGGCACCGTCGACATCTCCGCCACCATCGCGGCGCTCGCCGGGATCCCGGGGCTGGGCGGGGACGGGGTGGACCTGCGCGGACCGGTGCCCGTTCGACCGTTCTACGCCGAGACCTCCCGCTTCAAGACCCGACGCCTCTCGGTGAGCGAAGGGGCGCTGCGCCTCGACCTGGACCTCACCCGGGGCAGCGCCGACCTCTACGATCACGTCACCGACCCGACCGAACACCGCGACCTCGCGCGGGAGCGGCCCGACGACGTGACGCGCCTCACCACCTCGGTGCTGCGCCAGCTCGGCGCGCCCTGGCAGTGGACCGAGGGGAGCCTGTGGACCAACGGGATGGTGGTGAACGACGGGGTGCGGGTGGCGCGGCCCGAACCACCGCTGCGGTTCATGATCTGGCCCCCCACGGCCGAGCTGACCACCAACAATGGTCCCCGCCGCCGCACCCTGTTGACGCCCAACGCGCCCGGTCAGCTCGAGTACCTCGGGGAGCGGCCCGCCATCGACGTGACCGTCTCCGAAGACGTCCGAGGCCAACTCGAAGCGCTGGGGTATGTGCAGGGTGACGGTGAGTGAGGTCGTCGCCATCGCCGAGATCGAGGTCGGCGACGAAGCGTGGTGGACTGGCGACCGGAAGACGGCCCGCGACGCCTGGCGCCGCGCCCTGGACGCCGCGGACACCTCACCCGTGGGTCGGGCCGCCGAAGCGATGGCACGGATTCGCCTGCTGACGGTCTCCGGGAACCTCGGGCCCTTCGTGCACGAGGCCCGGTTGAACCGAGCGCTCGCGGCGTGTCCGGAGACGGAGCCCTGGTGCGAGGTGGCCTGGGCCGACTGGAATCTCTACATGCCCGCGTTCGTGGAGGCGAACCCGGACCGCGTCCCGGGCGGATTGGTCGGCAACCCCCTCGATGCCGCCTACGCCCGCGCCCGTATCGCCCGGTCCGGAGCCCGCCCCGAGGACCCGGGTACCTGGGTGGTTGGGGTGGGGTTGTCCGGGGCGGCCGGGTCTGGGGTCGGGGTCAGCGCCCGGTTCTCCCACCCCGACCTGTTCTGGGACCAACACCGCCTGGACGCGAGCGCCGCGATCGACTCTCTGGGTGGCCGCTCGGTCGCCGGCAGCGTCACCACCCACGGGCCATTTTCGTGGCAAGCGTCGGCGGCCGCCGCGCGCACCGTCGGGTACGCCTGGTTTGCGGGAAACCAAACACGTTACACCACCGCGGTGGAGAAATTCTCCACCGGGGTCGCGAGCCGGGTTGGAGACCTCACGCTCCAAGTCGGCGCAACGGCGCGCGCCGAACGCGAGTCGGGCACCGACGCCTGGGAGGCTGGTCCCTATCTCACGCTCAGCGCCATGGGCCCCGCCGCCAGCGCACGGCTGGCCAGCGAGGCGAACTTCGGCACCTATGCCCACCTCCTGGTCGCGGTCGACGTGCGCGCCGCACCGCGGCTCGCGGGCGGTACCTTGGCAGTGCGCGGCTATGGCGCCACCGCCCCGCTTCCGGACACCCCGTACTGGCGCCTGCCCGACGCCGGCGGGGCCAACCTGCTACGCGGAGCCCCCACCGGGCGTTGGCGGGACGACACCCTCTTTGCCGGCCAAATCGAGTTGCGACACCCGATCTACGGGCCGCTCGAGGGTGCCGTGTTCCTGGACACCGC
>JAYVAS010000248.1:0-12521 GCA_043750895.1 Pseudomonadota bacterium | reverse complement strand
GCGCCGGTGGTGGCCGACGCGCGTCGACGGCTGGGCCGCTGTGTGTTCACGGTCGACGGCGGGCCCCTTGCCCAGGTGGTGGGCGAGCTGCTCGCCAGCCATGGCGCCACCCTGGCCACCGCGGAGAGCTGCACCGCAGGTCGGATCGCCGCCATGGTCACCGCCATCCCGGGCGCATCGACCTGGTACCTGGGCGGCGCGGTGGTCTACGCGAACGAGGAGAAGGTGCGGCAGTGCGGTGTGGCGCCCGCCGACCTCGAGGCGCACGGTGCGGTGAGCGAGCCCGTCGCGCGGCAACTTGCGGAGGGAATCCGCGCCCGCACCGGCAGCACCTGGGCCATCGGTGTCACCGGGGTGGCCGGACCGGGCGGCGGCTCGGCCGAGAAGCCCGTGGGCACGGTCCACATCGCCGTGGCCGGGCCCGGGGAGACCCGCCATCGCCGGATCCACCTCCCCTTCGACCGCGAACGCATCCAGTCGATGTCGGCAGCGCTCGCCCTCGACCAGCTCCGCCGGATGCTCGACGGCACCGGGGACTGAACACATTTTCTCTGTCCGGACATTTTTTGGCACACATCCCCTTGCGTCCGTACAGGTACGGGGTAGCTTTGGGGGGTCCACACTCTTCCCTCTCCGGAGTCTCTGATGCCCATCGATCCCGATCGTTCCAAAGCCCTCGAAGCTGCCGTCGCCGCCATCGAGCGTCAGTACGGGAAAGGCTCGATCATGCGTCTGGGCGCGTCCGAGCACGTGCAGATCACCTCGATCTCCACCGGGAGCATCGGGCTCGACCTCGCGCTCGGCATCGGTGGCATCCCGCGCGGTCGGGTCTCGGAGATCTACGGCCCGGAGTCCTCGGGCAAGACCACCCTCACCTTGCACATCATCGCCGAAGCCCAGCGAAAGGGCGGCGTAGCCGCGTTCATCGACGCCGAACACGCGCTGGACGTCAACTACGCCCGCGCCCTCGGGGTGAACGTGGAAGAGCTGCTGATCTCGCAGCCCGACACCGGTGAGCAGGCGCTGGAGATCGCGGACACGCTGGTCCGTTCGGGAGCGGTGGACGTGGTGGTGATCGACTCCGTCGCCGCTCTGGTTCCCAAGGCCGAGCTCGACGGAGACATGGGGGACGTGCAGCCAGGGGCCCAGGCGCGGCTCATGAGCCAGGCGCTCCGCAAGCTCACGGCCAACATCCACAAGTCCAACTGCTCGATGGTCTTCATCAACCAGGTCCGAATGAAGATCGGGGTCATGTTCGGCTCCCCCGAGACGACCACGGGCGGCAACGCGCTCAAGTTCTACTCCTCGGTCCGCCTCGACATCCGGCGCATCGGCGCCCTCAAGAACGGCGAAGAGACCATCGGCAACCGGACCCGCGTCAAGGTCGTGAAGAACAAGCTCGCGCCGCCGTTCCGGCAGGTCGAGTTCGACATCATCTACGGCCGGGGCGTGAACGCCGAAGGTGAGCTCATCGACATCGGCACCGAGCTCGGCCTGGTGCGGAAATCGGGCTCCTGGTTCTCCTACGGAGACGAGCGCATCGGTCAGGGCCGGGACAAGGCGATCCAGTACCTCGCCGACCACCCGGACGCGAAGGAGCGCCTCCGCGCCGAGATTCAGAACCGCGGTGATTCCGCCGTGACCGTGATCTCATCGACCCAGGCCGAAGCCTGAACGACCTGATCGGTCCCGGCCGGCCGGCCCGGGTCACCCTCTCCACGCCGCGCTGAGCGCCGCGATGTGGAGGGGCCCGGTGCCACAGCAGCCGCCCACCAGCGTCGCGCCTTCGTCCACCCAGCTCTGAGCGCACGCGAGGTACCGCGCCGGGGCGTCCGGAACGGCCGTCCAGCCCATGCGGGCGTCGATCGCGCCGGCGTTCGCGTAGGCGCCGAAGGGCACACCGAGCCTGGCCAGCTCTTTGACATACGCCAAGGTGTGCGCCGCCGGCACGCAGTTCACCATCACGGCGCGCACCCCGAGGTCCACCGCTGCCCGCGCCGCCTCCCCGACCTGTCGAGGGGTGAGGAGGTCGGCGTCTGGTCCAGCGGTGAACGCCATCCAGGTCTCCACGCCGGTGGAAACCGCCGCCGCCGCCGCCGCGAGCCCCTCCCCGACGTGGGGAAAGGTCTCGCACAGGAGCAGGTCCACCCCCGCCGCGGCGAGCACCGCCGCCATCGCCGCGTGTTCCCGCCCGGGATCCCCTGGGCTCAGGTCGGGGCGGTAACAGTCTTCCAGCGGCGCGATCGACCCCGCCACCCGCTGGTCGCTCGGCACCGCGGCGCGCGCCAGCGCCACCGCCTGTCGGGTCAGGGTCTCCCAACGGGCGCCGACCTGTCGGGGCCGGGTGCGAAAGGTGTTGGCCGTGTGTACGGTGGCGCCGGCGCGGGCATAGTCCCGATGGATGGCCTGAACCACCTGAGGCGCGACTTCCAGCGCCCCGGCACTCCAAGACGGGACAGGCGTGGGCACGCCCCGCGCCAGGAGCTCGGTGCCCAGCGGTCCGTCGAGGATGGTCACAGCTTGCGCCACCCCCCTTGGCTAGCTCTCAACCGGGATTAGCACCAGCAAAAACCATGTACCTCCTCCTTCACGCCGCCCTTGCCTACGAGACGGACCAGCTCACCCGTCGGGCCGAACCCTTGGAGGACGCGTTGGACGCCGCCAACGCCCACATGAACGTCTTGTTGGCCGGCGCCGTCGCGCGCACCAACGAAGAGAACCGTTGCGCCGGTCCTGACGCCGCCATCCGCGAGTCCCTCGCCCGGCACATCTACCGACTCACCTCGCGGGACACCAAGATCAAAGGTCGCAAGGGCCTCCGAGGCTTCGGCTACGGCGCCTACAGCGCCTGGCTCGAGACCGGGCCGGTGGACCGCCGCACCTTCCAGGACCGGAGCGACATCTACGGCGCGGTGGAGCCGGAAGAGTCCCTGATCCTCGCCACCGCCGGCATCTGCAGCACGGTGCAGCTGGGTGGAATTCTCGTCGGCACCGACAAGGTCGACCACTTCCTGGGCGAGGGCTACGCCTACGCCGTCGTCAGCAGGATGGGAAAGAAGCCCGAGCGGGCGATCAAGTGGGGCACCGGCACCGAGCTGACCTTCTTCGGCTTCCTGACCTCGAGCGCGTTCAGCTTCGCAGACCTCCGCGCGAACTGGGGCGGCTACCAGTTCTACACCACGCTCCTCGACGTCGACAGCGCCTTCGCACGCGACGAGGAGGGCTGCGTGGTCCAGACCCGTCCCTTCGACTGGACCGAGTGGTTGGACACCGACTACGACGAGGTCCTCAACCCTTCGGTCTACGTGAACCACGTCGGAGACGACGTCACCGACAGGCTCCTGGCCCACCGGGAAAGCTATTGCGAAGGCTACGAGATGTGGGGCCAGGGCCTCCCCGAGCGGGTGGTGAGCGCCCTCGACACGCGCCCGCCCTACGCGTCGAAGGCCGCGCCCCCGCGCACCGACCCGTTCCAGCTCGACGCGCTCTGCGCCGAGTTTCGCCGGGTGCCGGAACCGGCTGCCCCATCCCCGGTCGCACCTCCCCCGGTCGCGTCCGTGCCCACGGTGGGGTCCGCGACCGCCGAACCGTAGACGCGCAGGCGATACGATACACTCGGCCTCCCGCGGAGCCGGAATGCCTGCCGTCGACCTGAACGCCCTCTGCACCCTGGCCATCCGGCTCAAGGCGAGCGACATCCACCTGAAGGTCGGTCTCCCCCCGGTGTTCCGCATCGACGGGGCGCTGAAGCGGATGGAGGAGTGGCCCGTGCTGGCCAACGACGAGCTGGGGCAGGCCCTCTGGGCGGTGATGTCGCCGGTTCAGCGCGAACGGTTCAAGTCGACGAACGACTGTGACCTGGCGCACAGCGTCCCCGGGCTCGCGCGCTTCCGGTGCAGCGTCTTTCGGCAACAGGGCAAGGTCGGCGCCGTGCTTCGCGCCATCCCCTCGACGGTGAAGACGATCGACGAGCTCGAGCTGCCGCAGGTGCTGAAGAAGATCACCCGCGAGAAGCGCGGCATGATCCTGGTCACAGGCGCCACCGGCTCCGGCAAGAGCACCACCCTGGCCGCGATGGTGGAGGAGATCAACCGGACGCAGCCCGACCACATCCTGACCATCGAGGATCCCACCGAGTTCGTGTTCACCGACCGGATGTCGGTGATCAACCAGCGCGAGGTGGGGATCGACAGCAACGAGTTCCACGCCGCGCTCCGGGCCGCGCTCCGCCAGGACCCGGACGTCATCCTGATCGGCGAGCTCCGCGACCTGGAGACGGTCGAGATCGCGATGCACGCCGCGGAGACCGGCCACCTCGTGCTCGGCACGCTCCACACCATCGACGCCCACGAGACCATCAACCGCATCATCGGGTTCTTCGAGCCCCACCAGCAGCACCAGGTGCGCCTCGCGCTGGGGTCGGTGCTCCGCGCCGTCGTGTCGCAGCGCCTCGTGCCGAGCCAGCGGGGTGGTCGGGTCGCCGCCATCGAGATCATGATCAATACCGGCACGGTCTACGAGTGCGTGGTGGACGCGAAGCGCACCCGCGAGATCCGCGACCACATCCGAAAGGGCCGGGCCGCGTACGGCATGCAGACCTTCGACCAGCACCTGCTCCTCCTGCAGGAGGCGGGCGCCATCACCAGAGCGGACGCGGTTCGGTTCGCGAACAACCCCGACGAGCTGGAGCTCCGGCTCTCGGGCCTGACCGAAGACGACTGAGGCGGGGCCGGCCGAGGGCGGAATCCGCGGGACGGCGGCACGCGCCCGGCTGCAGGTCGCAGATCGGGCCCGTCGGGCCGCGCCGCGGGCCGCCAGCGGCGCCGGAACGGAATAGAACGCGGCGCCTCGGGATTCCGCCATGCACGCTGCCGAACTTCGCCGTCGTTTCCTGGATTACTTCGTGCGTAACGGCCACACCGCCGTCCGCTCGAGCGCCCTGATCCCGCACAACGACCCTACGCTCTTCTTCACCAACGCCGGAATGGTCCAGTTCAAGGACGTCTTCCTCGGCCGGGATCCGCGGCCCTACACCCGGGCCACCACCGTCCAGAAGTGCCTCCGCGTCTCGGGCAAGCACAACGACCTCGAGAACGTCGGCCACACCCCGCGGCACCACACCCTCTTCGAGATGTTGGGGAACTTCAGCTTCGGGGACTACTTCAAGACCGAGGCCATCAAGTTCGCCTGGGAGTTCCTCACCGTCGAGCTCGCCATCGACCCGTCGCGGCTCTGGGTGACGGTGTACGAGCAGGACGACGAAGCGCTCGCCATCTGGCGCGACGTGGTCGGGGTCTCCCCTGACCGCATCCAGAAGCTGGGCGAGGAGGAGAACTTCTGGAGCATGGGGGACACCGGGCCCTGCGGCCCGTGCACCGAGATCCACTACGACCACGGTCCCGGCATCTCCGCGGACACCCGCGGTCCGGCGGGCGGCGACGGCCGCTACATCGAGATCTGGAACCTGGTGTTCATGCAGTACGACCGGGACGCGAACGGGGTCCTGCACCCGCTGCCGCGGCCCTCGATCGACACCGGCGCCGGGTTGGAGCGCATCGCGGCGGTCCTCCAGGGTGTGTACTGGAACTACGACACCGACCTGTTCCTCCCCATCGTGGCCACCGCGGCGAAGCTGGCGGGCGTGACGCCGGGCCAGTCGGAAGAGACGGACATCGCGCTGCGCGTGATCGCCGACCACTCCCGCGCCGCGGCCTTCCTCATCGCCGACGGCGTGATGCCTTCGAACGAAGAGCGCGGCTACGTGCTTCGCCGCATCCTGCGCCGCGGCGTCCGCTACGGCGTGAAGCTCGGGCTCAAGGGACCGTTCCTCCACGAGACGGTGGGAACCGTGATCGCCGAGTACGCCGTCGCCTACCCGGAGCTGCTCGAGCGCGCCCGGTTCATCCGGGACGTCGTGAAGGTCGAAGAGGAGCGGTTCGGCGCCACCCTCGACCGCGGGCTGGCCCTCCTCGAGCGTGAGCTCGCGCAGAGCCCGACCCGGGTCAGCGGCGACGCGGCCTTCCAGCTCGCCGACACCTTCGGCTTCCCGGTCGACCTCACCCGCCTGATCGCCGCCGAGCGCGGCGCCACCGTCGACGAGGCGGCGTTCGACACCCGGTACGAGGAGCAGCGGGCCAAGGGCCGCGCCGCATGGAAGGGCTCGGGCGAAGAGGCGGTGAGCGCCGTCTGGCACGCCCTGGCGGCCGACCACAAGACCAGCTTCGTGGGCTACGCGCACGAGGACAGCCACGGGCAGGTCCAGGCGATCGTGTCCGAAGGCGCCCGGGTCAGCACCCTGGTCGCCGGCGAAGAGGGCCTCGTGGTGGTCGACGTCACCCCCTTCTACGCCGAGTCCGGCGGCCAGGTGGGAGACACCGGCAGCTTCAGCGGCAGCGGCATCTCGGGGACCGTCCTCGACACGCTCAAGCCCGCCGGCGAGGTCTGGGCCCACCGGATGCGGGTCACGGAGGGCTCACTCCAGGTCGGCGACCGGATCCACCTGTCGGTGGACGCCGGGCGCGCCCGCGCGCGCCTGAACCACACCGCCACCCACCTGCTCCACGCCGCGCTCCGCGAAGTGCTGGGCGATCATGTGGCCCAGAAGGGCTCGCTGGTCGCGCCCGACCGGCTCCGCTTCGACTTCTCTCACCACAAGCCGATGACCGAAGACGAGATCCGCGCGGTGGAGGACAAGGTGAACGACCAGATCCGCCTCAACCGCGACGTGCAGACCGACGTGCTCGGCCTCGACGACGCGCGAAAGGCCGGCGCGGTGGGGCTGTTCGGCGAGAAGTACGGCGAGGTGGTGCGGGTCATCACCGTGGGCGCGTACTCGAAGGAGCTGTGCGGCGGCACCCACGCCCGTCGTGCCGGGGACATCGGTCTCTTCAAGCTCGTGAGCGAGTCCGGCATCGCCGCCGGAGTGCGCCGCATCGAGGCCCAGACCGGGACGGGCGCGCTGGCCTACGTGCGGGAGCTGGAGGCCACGAGTCGCGCGCTCGCGGGGGCGCTGAAGACCACCCCCGACAACCTCGCCGACACGGTGCGGAAGCTGCTGGACGATCGGACCCGGCTACACCGCGAGCTCGACGCCGCGAAACGGGAGGCGGCGCGCGCGGCCGCCGGCGACGTCGCCGCGCAAGCCGTCAAGATCGACGGCGTCAACGTCCTCGCCGTCCCCTTCGACGCCGATGCCAAGACGCTGCGGGAGGAGGCCGATCGGCTGCGCGACCAGCTCGGCACCTGCGTGATCGTGCTGGCCGCGACCGACGCCGGCGCCGTGCGGCTGCTGGTGATGGTCAGCAAGGACCTCGCGGGTACGACCTACAACGCCGGCAAGATCATCGGCGTCCTCGCTTCCATGGTCGGCGGGAAGGGCGGCGGACGTCCGGATCTGGCCCAGGCCGGTGGGACTGAGGTGGGAAAGGTCCCGGAGATGCTCGCGGCGGTCCCCGGGGTGCTGGCGTCGATGCGCTAGGGGCCGTCGGCAGCGGCGCGGATTCCGGCGCTTTCTGGGTCTCCGCCGACGGGCTGGGACCGCTCCGTGGGTTAGTGGGCGGCCCACTTTCGGAGTCATCCCCATGAACATCAAGGGTCTCAACGTTCTCGTGACCGGCGGCGCGCGCGGCATGGGCCGCACCTTCGTCAACTGCTTCGCGGCCGACGGCGCCAACGTCGCGTTCTGCGACCTCAACGACGCGGACATCGCCGAGACCGAGGCGGAGGCCCGGGCTCACGGGACCACCGTGGTCGGCGTCCACGCCAACGTCGCCAACGAAGCGGACGTCGCCATGCTCTTCGCCAAGGCCGCCGAGGCGCTCGGGGGGCCGATCCACGTGCTCATCAACAACGCCGGTATCCTCCGGGACGGCCTGTTGGTGAAGATCGACAAGGAGACGGGCGAGGTCAAGAAGCTCGGCCTCAAGCAGTGGCAGGAGGTCATCGACGTGAACCTCACCGGGCCCTTCCTGTGCGCCCGCGAGTTCGCCGCCCAGGCGATCACCAACAAGCTCAAGTCCTCGTGCATGGTCCAGATCAGCTCGATCTCCCGCCACGGGAACATGGGCCAGTCCAACTACTCGGCCGCCAAGGCCGGGCTGATCTCCCTGACCAAGCTCTGGGCGGGCGAGCTCTCCCGCTACGGCATCCGCACCGGCGCGATCGCGCCCGGCTTCACCGGCACGCCGATGGTCAAGCAGATGCGCCCGGAGGTGCTCGAGATGATGCTCAAGCCCGTCCCGCTGCGTCGTATCGCCGAGCCGGAGGAGATGTACCAGGGCATCAAGTTCATCGTGGAGTGCGACTACTTCACCGGGCGCTGCATCGACATCGACGGCGGGCTCGTACTCTAGCCCGCGCCGATCAGTCCGCCTGACGGGCCGGCTTGCTCATGGTCTTCCGGAGCGCGCGGGCCCAGGTGGCGCCCTCGGCGTCCGCGTCCAGGCGCGCGAGCACCGCGTTGGCCTCGTCGAGGTGCTCGAGGCCGTAGGCCGAGGCACCCACCAACATCAGCGCCTCGAGGCGATCGGGGCTGTCGGGGTATTGGGAGAGCATCCCCTCCGCCCGACCCTTCACCGCCGGCCACGCGGCGCGCCGGGCATAGAACCGGGCGATGACCAGCTCCTTCCGCGCGAGGCGGGCCCGGGCCTTGCCCAGGTCCTGCATCACCTCGGTCCGGTAGGTGCTGTCGGGGAAACGCGTCTCGAAGGACGACCAGGTGTGGACCGCCTGGTTGGTCCAGGTCTGGTCGCGACCGGCAGCCGCGGGCGCCTTCTTGAACACCGTGAGGCCCAGCCGGTAGACCACGTAGTCGAGGTCCTTGTAGCGGGGGTGGGCGAGCTTGAAGTCGTCGTAGGCGAGGCGGGCCGAGTCCCACTCGTTCTTCTTGAAGTGGAGGTCCGCGATCGCGAGCTCGGCTTTCAGCGCGTAAGGATCGTCCCGGAAGTAGGTGCGCACCCGCTGGAACTGCTCGAGCGCCTTCTGGTAGTAGCCCCGCTTGAGGTAACGGAGGCCGAGGGAGTAGGCGTCTTCGGCAGACATCCGCTCCCGCGCCGCGAACGCAGGTGGCGCCTGCGAGAGAGCGAGGAGCAGGAGTACGGCGAAGCGGGCGAAGCGCAACATCGGCGGTGGGCTATCTCGGCGGCCGGGTTAGGGCCAAAGCATGGCCGCTACCTCTCCCGAACCGCCGCTCAACTTCAGCACCTTCCTGGTCTCCCTCGCCAGCTCGGCGCTCGCCAGCCTGGGCCATGGCAGCGCGTCGTCCGCGCCGCCCACGATTCAGGATCTGCACCTGGCCCGCCACACCCTCGACCTGATCAATCTTCTCGCAGAAAAGACCAAGGGAAACCTTGATCCCGACGAACAGAAGCTGCTCGACGCCCTGCAGAAAGAGCTGACCGAGAAGTACGCCGCCGCCAGCCGCTGAAGCTTCGTTCACCCGTCGATTGACACGGGGCGCCCGTCCGCGCTACCGTGCCGCGCTTCTTCCCCCTGACGCTTGGAGACTTCATGTACCGGTCACTCCTGATCGCCCCCCTTCTCGCTCTCGCCGCTTGCTCGGACAAGGCCACCGACGACACCGGCTCGGGCACCGCCACCAACCCTGACGCCTGCACCGTCAGCGTCGACAGCACCCTTCCCACGGACGGTGCGGCGGACGCCTACTACCGCGGCAACATCGAGTTCATCCTCTCCGAGCCGGACGCCACCGCGACCATCGAGACGACGATCCCGGGCACCCAGATCACCTCCGAGGATGGCCTCCGGGTCATCTGGCAGCTCTCCGCCCCCCTCGACTCGGGCGCGTCCTACTCGGCGACCCTCCACTACTGCGGCGGCGACCCCGAGATCACCTTCACCACCTCCTCCCTCGGGACCGCCCTCGAGAACCCGGACGACCTGATCGGCAGCGCCTACGTGGTCGACCTCACCGCGGCCCGCATCGTCGAGCCCCCCGGCATCGGCGCGGTGCTCTCGTCCTACCTCACCACCGACATCCTCATCGGTGTGACCGCGATCAGCGGCGCCAACATCGAGATGATGGGCGCGATCGCGGTCGAAGACAGCAGCCCTCCCACCCAGGACTACTGCACCTCCTCGATCGACTTCCCCCCGGCCGACTTCGCCGAGGCGCCGTTCTTCGAGATCGGCCCCCAGGACACCACCCTCTCGGTCGCCGGCTACGAGATCGACATCGAGTCGCTCCTGATCAACGGCACCTTCGCCGCGAACGGCGAGTACTTCGACGGTGGCGTGCTCTCCGGCACCATCGACACCCGCCCGCTCGCCCCCCTCCTGGACGACAGCGGCAACGAAGGCGCCATCTGCGACCTCGCCATCAACTTCGGCGCGGCGTGCATCCCCTGCCCGTCGGACGGCGAGCCCTTCTGCCTCACCCTCGTCGCCGACCAGATCTACGCCGAGAAGGTGGACGGGGTCACCCTCTACCCGATCACGGTCGGGGATTGCCCGGGCTGCGATCAGGCCGGTTTCGACCCGGGTACCTGCGAGTAGAGATGTGATTTCCGGTCCCGGGGCGAACGCTCCGGGCACCCGGGAACATCCTTGAAGGGTCGGGTCACCCCGACCCTTCAAGCTTTTTGCGCTACGATGCGCGCCCTCGAGGAGATGGAATGCGACGAGTCCTGCTGGTGCCTCTCACATTGACCCTGGGCCTGACGGGTTGCCCCGGGGAGGAGGAGGAGGCCTGCGTCATCATCGTGAAGTCGACCTACCCGGCCGACGGCGCGACCGACGCCTACTACCGGGCTCCGATCGACTTCGAGCTCTCCAACCCCGACCCGTTCGCGGTGATCACCACCGACATCCCCGGAACCCAGTCGACCGGCCCCGACGGGAAGCACATCATCTTCACGCCCGACGCGCCGCTGACGCCGGGAGCGACCTACACGGCGCCGATGGCGTACTGCGCGGGGGACGTCTCGACGACCTTCACGGTGTCCGACGCCGGCACGCCGATCCCCGACCCCAGCATCCTCGTCGACCAGACCTACCTCTTCGATCTGCACTCGGGCCGGGTGCCCGTTCCGGCCGGTCTCGGGGACGTCCTGATCGACAACCTCTCGGCGCTGATCCTGATGGGGGTGCGTGGGGTCGACGGGGCGAACATGGACATCCTCGGCGCGGTCTCGATCCTCGGCGAATCCGGCCAGGACTACTGCGCTCCGACCATCCCCTTCGACAACGCCGACTACGCTGGGGCACCGGACGTCGCCTTCGGGGTCGCGTCCACCACCCTCGTCGCGGCCGGCGTCGGGGTCGATGTGACCGACATCTCCATCACCGGCACCTTTCGGCCAGACGGCTCGGCGATCGAGGGCATGACCTTCGCGGGCACCATCGACACCCGTCCCCTCGCCCCCCTCGTCGACACCGGCGACGGTACCGAGAACGCGATCTGCGAGCTGGCCGAGAACTTCAGCGCCGCCTGCGTGGCGTGTCCGTCGGACGGCGGCGTGTTCTGCCTCGAGATCGAGGCCGATCACATCACCGCCCTGGCCGCACCGGGCGTGACCGTGGTCGAGATCTGCGAGGCCAACGCCGCCGACTGTGAACCGGGTCCCCCCGCGGACACCTGCGCGGGCTGACCGCGCGCGCCACCCCGCCGCTGACCGCGCGCGCCACCCCGCCTACGGGACGGTGAGCCCGGCGACCGCGCAGAACGCGAGGAAGTCGGACGGTGGCGGCACCGTCCACGACATCGGCGCGCCGGTTCGGGGATGGGCGAAGCCCAAGGTCTGCGCGTGCAGGAGCGGGTGGGTCAAGGCCTCGGCCGCGACCCGCACCGCGGCGGGGGGCGTGCAGTCCCGCCGGTTGTAGGTGGGATCGCCAACGATGGGGTGGCCCGCTTCGGAGAGGTGCACCCGGATCTGGTGGGTGCGGCCGGTCTCGAGGCGACAGGCGAGCAGCGCGAGGCGATCGGCCTTCGAGCACAGCTTCCAGTGCGTCACGGCTGGTCGGCCATCGTCGCGGCTGGCGATCTTCAGGCGGTCGTCCGGGTCCCGGCCCAACGAGGAGCGGAAGGTGCCCGCGTCGTGGAGGGGGACCTTGTGGACCACGGCGAGGTAGAGCCGATCGAGATCGTGGGCCGCGAACAGCGACGAGAGGGCGCGGTGGGCGACGTCGTTCTTGGCCACGACCAACACGCCGCTGGTGCCACCGTCGAGACGGTGCACGATGCCGGGACGTTCGACGCCGCCGATGCCGGAGAGGTCGCGCACCCGCGCCAACAGCGCGTTGACCAGCGTCCCGGAGCGGTGCCCGGCGCTGGGGTGCACCACCATGCCGGCCGCCTTGTTCACGACGACGATGTCGGCGTCGTCGTAGAGGATGTCGAGCGGGAGGTCCTCGGCCTCGACGTTCCACGAGACGACGTCGGGCACGTCGAGCACGATCTCCTGCCCGTGGAGTGTCTTCTGCGAGGCGCGGGCGACGACGCCGTCGACCGTGAGCCGCCCCTCCTCGATCAGCGCCTGGAGCCGCGCCCGGGAGAGGTCCGGCCA
>JAYVAS010000247.1:0-2465 GCA_043750895.1 Pseudomonadota bacterium | reverse complement strand
GGGCACCACCAACAGCGACGACGACGGGGACGGCGAGGCCGAGGTCGACGGGGACTGCAACGACGAGGACGACTCGATCAACACTGACGCCACCGAGATCGAGAACGGCGTCGACGACGACTGTGACGGCCAGGTGGACCAGGGCGGCGAGTTCACCGACGACGACGGCGACGGCTTCTCCGACGCGGCCGGCGACTGCGACGACGCCAACAGCGCCATCAGCCCCGCCTCCAACGAGTCCGGCAACGGCCTGGACGACGACTGCGACGGCCTGATCGACGAAGGCACCGACGACGTGGACGCCGACGGCTACACCCTCGAAGACGGCGATTGCAACGACCTCGACGGTTGGGCCAATCCCGGCCTGACCGAGATGTGCGAGGACAGCGTGGACAACGACTGTGACGGCGACGTGGACGAGGGCTGCGACGTAGGCCCCGGCGACGGCGAAATTTCCAAGGGCGGCGGCATCTGCGGTGGCTGCAGCTCCAACCCGACGTCGAGCGCCCTCGTGCCCCTCGTCCTCGGCCTGATCTCACTCACCCTGCGGCGGAGACGCGCATGATTCGGACCTTCAGCGGGCTCGCCCTCCTCGTGCTCGGGGGATGCGGCAACCAGTCCACGTTCTCCAAGACCCCGTCGACCCTCTCGGTCGATCCCCCCTTGGGCGACGCCGATACCGTCGTGGTGGGCGGCAGCGCCACCATCGAGCTGACCCTCTCCCACATCACCGGCGAGGACATCATCATCTCCTCCGTCGACGTGGAGAACAGCGCCGGGACGTGGTTCTCCTTCGATGGGACGGTGCCCACCGTGCCCCACCTCGGCAGCACCAACCTCGTGGTGACCTACGCACCCGAGGAGGAGGGCTACCACGAGGCGGACATCACCTTCACCTACAACAACGAAGAAGAGCCGCGGATCACGGCCCACCTTCGGGGGCACGCCCTCGTGGGTTCGGCCCGCGCTCGGCCCGGACTGCTCGACTTCGGAGCGGTGGACACCGGAGACTCCAAGCTCGCCTCGCTGGAGCTCGTGAACGACGGCGGCGTGGACCTGCAGTTGACCGGCGTGGTCTTCACCTCCGGCGACTTCTCCCTCGACCTCGCCCTCCCCTCCGCGCTGCCGGCCAACGGCACCCTCGAGGTGCCGATCTCGTTCCTGGCCCCGTCCACCAACGCGATCGACGAGCGCGTGACCTTCGACATCGACGGGGCAGTCGGCGTGGGCGACGCCATCCTCCGCGCGAACGACTGCGAGCACGGGGACCCCTCGGTCTACGACGCCGACGGCGACGGGTACACGGTCTGCGGCGACGACTGCGACGACATCGACCCCTCGGTCCACCCTGGCGCCGCCGAGACGGCCGACGGCGACGACGAGGACTGTGACGGCACCATCGACGAAGGCACCGGGGCCTACGACGACGACGGCGACGGCTACTCCGAAGACGACGGGGACTGCAACGACGGCGACGCCGGCGTGAACCCGCAGCAGTACGAAGACCTCGGCTACGGCGTCGACGACGACTGCGACGGCGTCGTCGATCAGGGCACCCTGGACCGCGACGCCGACGGCTACTCCGAGGACGGCGGCGACTGCAACGACACGCAGAACACGGTCTACCCCGGCGCGCCCGAGCTCGCCGACGGCCTCGACAACGACTGCGACGGCGTCACCGACGAGGGCAGCAGCGCCTACGACGACGATGGCGACGGCTACTCCGAAGAAGACGGGGACTGCGACGACACCGATCGCACGATCTACGGCGGGGCGACCGAGACGGCCGACTTCGACGACGACGACTGCGATGGCTTCGTCGACGAGGGTACCGACTACGCCGACGACGACGGCGACGGCTTCACCGAGTCCGGCGGCGACTGCGACGACGACGATGTCGCCGTGAACCCGGCCGAGGCCGAGACGGCCCGGAACGGCATCGACGACAACTGCGACGGTACGACGAGCTGACCGCCGGGGTGCCCAGACGCGCCCGCCACCCCCTGCTCCGCCGCGCCTACGCCGAGACCTGGTTCTTTTTCCGGGGTCTGCGCGTGCTCGTGCGGCCGACCATCGGCCTGCTCACCACCGCGGTGGTCGGCGCGACCATCCTCCACGCGCGCGGCGCCGCCACCCCCAACGGCGACGGCCCGACGTGGGCGGAGTCCTTCTTCGCGTCCTACGCGCTCCTCCTCGGGGAGGTGGGGATGGCGCTTCCGATGGACCCGGTGGCCGCCGCGGTGCTCTACCTGCAGCCGCTGGTCGGCATCCTGTTCCTCGCCGAGGGTGTCATCAAGCTCGGCTTCACCGTCTTCTCCAAGAACGACAACACGGAGGCCTGGGTGAGCATCCTCGCGCAATCCAGTCGCAACCACATCATCGTGTGCGGGCTCGGCAACGTGGGCTTCCGCATCGTCGAGGAGCTGATCCGCCTCGGCGAGTTGGTGTTCGTGGTCGAACGGCGC
>JAYVAS010000246.1:0-9929 GCA_043750895.1 Pseudomonadota bacterium | reverse complement strand
ACCCATCCACGCCCGTCCAGGTGCACGCGTCTCCCCACAGCAGGTCGTACGCATACGTGGCGCCGCTGGCATACGAAACCTGACAGGCCGCGCCGGCGTCGCCCCAGACGATGTTGTTCGCGAACACGATCGCCCCGCTGCTGTCGGTGATGGTCGCCGAGGAGGTGTACCCGGAGGTGTCACCCGATCCCGCACAAACCGAGTTGTGGATGCCCCCGGTGACATCGCCGTACAAGGCCACGCACCCGCCTTGGTTGTCCCACCAGATGACGTTGTCGATGTCGATCAGCGCCGCCTCGGCGCGAAGCGAAGCGTTCTCCGGCCAGGTCAAGGAGGTGTTGCCCGACACCAACACCCGCGTGAGGGTGAGCGTGGCGTCCGCGGCGTAGATGGCCCCGTTGTACGCGTCGTTGCCCGACAGGGTGCTGTCGGACACCGCCAACTCGGCGCCGTCCACCGCCGAGAGCACGTTTCCGGCGTAGGTGGTCGCGGCGTCCACGGTGCACACCTCGAGGCGGAGCTGGGACCCGCGGACGTCCACGGCCGCCCCGAGGAGGAGCGAGTATCCATTGGTGATACGAACGCCGCGTAGCACCGCGGTCTCGCCCGCGGTCACGGTGATCGCGGTGCCCAGCCCCTCGGCGTCGATGGTCACGAACTCCGGTCCGTCGCCCACGAGGGTGAGGTCGAGGCCCGCGTAGTCGACGCGCTCGGCGTAGGTGGCGGGGCAGAGGGTGAGGGTGTCACCGTCCGCGGCGTCGCGGATCGCCGCGCCGATCGTCGACCACCGTGCCGTCCCGTCGGGGCACACGCTGTAGGCGCTGGTGGGGCCGGTGTCCTTGGCGGTGTCCTTGGCCGTGTCGCCGTCGGTGTCCGAGTCCGTGTCACTGTCGCCGTCGGTGTCGGTGTCGGCGTCGCTGTCACCGTCGGTATCGCTTTCGCCGTCACCGTCCCCCGTCGCGCTGTCCTTGCCCACCGTGGTTCCGACGCAGGTGTCACCCCAGCAGTCCGGGAGGGGTTGGCGACAGGCGAGGAGCACCAGCAACGTCATGGCCCGTCCTCGGGAAGCACCAGCCCCGCGCGCTTGCCCTCGCGCCGGGCGAGGTCCCGCCACCGGGTCGCCGAGCGTTCCCGACCGGACTCGGCGGCGATCGACGCCCTTGCCAGCAACGTGCCCACCCGCGCCGGAGCGTCCCCGTCCGCCCGCAGGCACCGCATGGCGCGGGCGAGCGCGCGATCGGCCGCCGCGGGCTGGCCCAACGTGGCGAGCACCCAACCCAGCCGGTTGTTTGCGTAACCTTCGTCCCGGGTGAGGTGGTGCTTCCGGAAGATGCGCGCGGCCGCGGTGAGGTCGCCGCGTGCGAGCGAGAGGTCGCCGGTGTCGGCGGCGACCAGGCCGCGCCGGAGGAGCACCCGGGCCACGCCGTCGGAGGTCCCGTGGCGCCGGTAGGTGGTCAGGGCGCCCTGGAGCAGGGTGCGGGCTTGGGCGGTGCGCCCGGTGTCCCGCGCGAGGTCGGCCAGCTCCACGAGCACGTTGGCCTCCCCCAGCGCCTCCGCGGAGCCCTGGAACAACGCGAGCGCCTCACGGAGCAGGCCCTCGGCGATGACCGGCGATCCGGTGGTGCGCTCGAGCCGACCGCGGGCGGTCAGGGCACGGGCGGCCAGGAACGGACGGTCTTCCCGGCAGTCCCGCGCCACGCCGTCGAGCAGCGCCCGTGCTTCGTCGCGTCGACCGCCGTTGATGGCCAGGTGGGCGACGAGGAGGTCCACCTGGGCGTGCCGGCCCGTGGAGGTGCCCGCCCGCGTCCGCGCCTCGGAGAGGAGGGCGGCGGCGTCCTCCTGGTCGGTCAGCACCGAGAGCCGCGCGCTGAGGATGAGCAGGTCGAAGCCGATGCCGTCGTCGTCGCCAGGGATGCGTGCCCGCGCGTGGGCCAGCGCGTCCCGCGCGGCGGCGAACTCGGACCGGGTCGCCAGGGCCGCGGCGAGCAAGTACCCGAGCCGGGCGGCGTTCCGCGGGTCGTCCTGGTCGAGGGCCTCGGCGACCAGCCGCTCCAGGCGGGCGGGGGGATCGTCGACGAGCGGGCCACTCCACGGGTTGGACGCGGTCGCCGCCCCGCCGGGGGACGGTCGCCAACGCTCGGACACGGTGCGCACCGACCAGAAGTCGGGCGCGCGCTCGGCGGTGCAACGCAGCCAGGGGGGGGTTCCGCACCAGATCAGCGGGGCGCCCAGCTCGGTGGCGATCCGGTCTCGGTGGAGGTTCACCTCGGCGAGCGCGCGCTCGTCGCCCGCGTCCGGCTCGTCCGGGCCCACCACGACCGCGCCGCGTCCTCGTCCCGCTTCGATCAGCCCGGCGGCGCTCGGCACCCCCTCCCGGCCGTCCACGAGGGGCAGGTCCTGACCGTGCTCCGCGAGCCAGCGGTGCAGGCTCGCGCCGTGGTCGCCGCCGGGGAGCTCGACCGGGATGAGGACGAACCCGTCGAGGCGCACCATCTGGCGCGCGACCGAGCGTCCGACCCGCTCCAGCTCGGTGCGGCTCATCCCGCGTCGATACGCGCGCGCACCGCGGGGAGGCGCAGCACCAGCGGGTGGACGTCATACCAGCGGCGGCCGTTCCGGTAAGCGAGGATGAGCCGACCGTTCACGAGACGGGTGAACACCGCGATGTCCTCGCCGTCTCCGACGGGGAGGGCCCGCGTGGTCGCCACCACCGCGAGGATGTCGAGGTCGGTCGACCGCACCACCGCGGCGTAATCCTCCGTGAGCCGCTCGATGACCCGGGTGACGTCCTCCTCGGGCACCGGGATGGTGTCCGCCTGGACCAGCAGCTCGCGCACCATCCGCAGCAGCTCGCGCGGGTAGCCGCCGGAGGCGACCAGCAGGGGCTCGAGGTCGGCGGGGCGTCGGAACACCGCCCCGATGTCGATCCGCCGGTGCACGATCTCGCGCATGCAGGCCAGACCGGGTTGCCACGCCGCGCCCTCCGCGTCGCGGACCTTGACCATGGGGAGCAGCACGGGGTCGAAGCTGTAGCTGGTCCCCAGGGCCGCCCGGCGGAAGGAGAGCCAGAAGGGGAAGGTGTAGACGACGTGGCAGGGCAGGCGCAGCAGCGCCGAATGGACGAAGAAGAGCTTCTCCACGCTGGTCTCGATGCCGCCGCGGTCCTCGTCGCGCAGGGCGGTGAGCTTCTCGAGCGAATCCACCAGCACCACCACCCGCTCCCGCCCGGTGGCGGCCCGGATGCGGATCACGGCCTCGGCCATCGCCTGCTGCGCGTCCCGGGCGAACTGCTGGAAGCGGTTCTGGATCGCGACTTCGACCCGCTGGCGGAAGCTGGGGTTGTCCTTGAACTCGAACAGCAGGGTGACGCCGTCGTCCCACCCCGCCTCCTTCAGCGACGCCCCGGCGAGGAAGGTCTTGAGACGCTCGAGGTAGCCCACGCCGCGGTTGGGGTCCTTGCCCTCCAGCAGCGTCGCCTCGCGGTCGAGCACGTAGGCGAGCACGCGCAGCACGTCGGTGATGGTGATCGGCGCGTAGAGGTCGATCCACTCCTCGAAGTCGACGCTCACGACGGTGGTGGGAACGTCCCGGTCGGTGCCGAGCCGCTGCGCGAGGCGGCGCAGCTCCGTGGTCTTGCCGGACCCCGGGAAGCCCGAGAAGAGCTGGCAGGTCTCGGCCGTGGGCTCGGTGAGGGCGATGGTGTGGGCGAGCTGCTCGATACAGGACCGGTGGTCACTGCCGCGGGCGTGGGCCTGGGCGTCCACGTCGACGTAGAGCGGATCGTCGGCGTCGAGGGGCCGGGCAGGATCGCAGTTCTTCACCCAGGCGCGCAGGCGCGGGAGGGGCAGCGGCATGGGGTGGTCGTAACGAGAAACGGCGGAGAGGGCCTCGCCAGCCCCGTCACGATAGACCCGACGTTCGCAGGTCAGCCATGATTCCGCTCCCGTCCATGTCCGCGTCCATCGAACCCGTCCGTGCCGCGCTCGACGCCGCGTCCACCGACGAATGTGTCAACTGGATGCGCGGGCTCGGCAAGAAGGAGCTGATCGCGCTGTGGACCCTCACCGCGGGGCGCGAGGTCCCCCAGGCCTACTTCCATCGGGGCCCGGGCGAGGTGGTGATCCACGAGGGCCAGAACTCCCTCGCCGCCTTCAACCAGTTCCAGAAGCGGGTCGCGCTGCACAACGGGCGCGTCCAGGGCTACAACCACCAGGCCATGAGCTGGTTCACCGGCCCCGGGCACTTCCAGGTGCAGGGGGACGCCGCGAGCAGCTACTTCGACTACACCGTCACGGTCCCCGACGCGCCGGCCGAGTTCCCGCCAGTCAAGCCCAACGACGCCGGGCTCTCCCGCCTGGTCTACGGGGGGATGATCGACAAGGTCCGCCAGGTCAGCGCGAACAGCGTGATCGGGGCCGCGTTCCGGGCCGACAAGGCGACCGGCGACTACTTCATGCTCGTGCGGCGGTAGCCGGCGGGGCGCGCGAGCACGAGGCCTTCGCGTGCAGTCAGCAGCGCCATCCGGGCCGCGAAGAGCACGCTCGCGGGCCCCCCGTGCATCGACACGCCGCTGGTGCGCTGGCGCATGGGGACGGCGACCTCCTCCACCGTGAGCCCGCGCCGGATCGCGCGCACCAGCACGTTCGCGTCGGCGACGTCCTCCGGGTAGTCGGCGACCATGGCGGCCACCGCGTCCGGGCGCCAGGCGCGGTAGCCGCTGGTGACGTCCCGAAGCCGCTGACCGGACCACATGCTGGCCCAGGCGCCGAGGACGTGGATGCCGGTCAACCGGGACACCGGGACCGGGTAGCCGGCGCCGTCGACGAAGCGGCTGCCGACGACGAGGTCAGCGCGCGCCAGGGCGTCGAGGAGGACGGGGAGGGATCGGGCGGGGTGCTGCCCGTCGGCGTCCATCTGGACGATCCACGGGGCGCCGGAGCGCAGCGCGTGGATGAACCCGGTACGCAGCGCGCGCGCGTAGCCGGGGCCTGAGCGGAGCACGACCGCTCCCGCGGCGCGGGCGACGGCCGCGGTGTCGTCGACCGAGTCGTTCTCGACCACCACCACTGCGACGCCGGGCATCTGGAGGCGGATCTCCCGCACGACCGCGGCCACCCGGGGTGCCTCGTTGCGCGCGGGGAGAATGATCATGATCGCTGTTCTACACCCACGCCGCGAGCAGGGTGCACATCCGGCTAGGCCGGGGGGCCCGCGATCAGCTTCTGGAGTTCGCCCGACTGGAAGAGGTCCATCATGATGTCGGACCCGCCCACGAACTCTCCACGCACGTAGAGCTGCGGGATGGTGGGCCAGTTGGAGAACTCCTTGATGCCCTGCCGGATCTCGGCGTCGGCGAGGACGTCCACCGTCTCGAACTTGGCGCCGGCGCGGCTCAACAGCTCGATGGCGCGGGCCGAGAAGCCGCACTGGGGGAAGAACTTGGTGCCCTTCATGAAGAGGACCACTTCGTTCTTGGTGACGATGCCCTTGATGCGTTCGTTCGTGTCCATGTCAAACTCCTCGGCCTGAAGCCTGCCAGGCCGCCGGTGTCCACGTGCGGAGCTGGAGGGCGTGAATCTCGTTTCCCATCTTGGAACCCAGGGTGCCGTAGACGGCGCGGTGCTGGGCCACCATGTTCTTGCCTTCGAAGCTCGCGCTGACGACGTCGGCTTGGAAGTGCTCCTTGTCGCCGGCGTCGTCGATCACGAAGGCGATCGCGCCGGGGATCCCGACCTCGATCAGCCGCTTCAATTCGGAGGGCTCGAACATCCGGCCATCCTAACCACTCGGCGCGTCGCTCCAAGTGGCGTTGATTACGCAAGCGGGACCGTTGGCGGGGATCTCAGGGCCGGCCCTTTCTGTCACGGTTTCGTCATGGTAGCTTCGGCGTCCATGAAACGGTTCATCGGCGCGCTCTGGGCCTGCGTCGGCCTGCTGGTCACGCTGCTCTGGGCGGCGTTGTCGTCGTTCCTCATCGTGCCCTTCGTCGTGATCCCGCGCGGTCGTCGTGAGCGCTACGCGATCCGCGGCGCCCAGTGGTTCGCGTGGATGACCCTGCGGTTCTCGATCTTCGCGCGGATCGAGGCGGTGGGCCTGGAGCACCTCCCCAAGCAGATGGGCTACCTCGTGGTCTCCAACCACCGGTCCTGGATCGACGTGGTCCTCCTCCAGCTCTACACGCGGAGCAACGGGGTCTCGAAGAAGGAGGTGAAGTGGATCCCTTTCTTCGGGCCCAACGGCTACCTGTCGGGGGCGATCTTCTTCGACCGGAGCAGCAAGATGGCCCGGGGACGCGTGGTCTCGGACGCCCAGCGACTGCTGAACGGTGGGGCCAACCTGCACGTGTTTCCCGAGGGCACCCGCACCCGGGACGGGCGGATCCACGACAAGGTGTTCCTCCGCCTGCTCGAGACGGCCTCGGAGATGGGCGCGCCGTTGGTGCCTGCGGTCGTGTGGGGCACCGAGAAGGTCGTCCCGGCGCAGGGCATCTACGCGATGCCGCTTCAGGAGATCGGCATCGAGGTCGGGCCGGCGGTGCCGCGTGAACCGGACGAGACCCCGGCCGCGCACGCGAAGCGGGTGTGGGCCGAGGTGCGTCGGATGGCGGGGCCGCGCCGGGTGGATGAGGCGTTTTCGGACTAGTCCGCCACGTCGAACAGGATCGCCCGCGCCCCGCTCGCCGTCAGCACCGCGTACCGTCCGGGGGCGAGCGCGCTCGCGGGGACGTATCGGACGGTGCGGTCGTCGCCGGTCACGGTCAGGAAGCGGTCGGTGGACGTCGTCACCCGCTCGATGGCGCCCTCGGCCGGCACCCGCGCGCCCAGGTAGAACCAGGGTCCGAAGCTGAGCGGGACCTCGGGCGTGCCGAAGGTGCGCGCCGCGCCGGGCAGCACCGCTTCGAGGGTGAGCCCCTCGGCGTCGAGCACCAGCACGGCGTCTCCGGCGAGGCGGGGTAGGACCGGCGGGATCTCGATGGGGTAGGGGACGAGGTCCGCGGAGGTCAGCGCCGCCACGTCCACGGCGGTGTTGGTCTGGAGCACCTCCAGCTCGGTGCCGTCGAGCAGCCCGACGCCTCCCGTGACGGGGACGCGCCACGCGGTGACGGTCGCGCCCTCGGCTGCGTCGGTGCGGGCGGGCACCCACCACCCGGCGTCGTCGACGCGGACCGACCAGCCTCGCCGGGTGCACGGCCCGGGGATCACGGCGTGACCGCCGTCCGCGGTGACGGGGACGGGTTCGGGGCACCGCGCGCCGTGGTCGTCGGTCACCGCGAGGGGCACCCCGTCCACCGGGGTCTGCGTCCGCCCGTCGACGACGGTGATGGTGCCCGGTTGCGCGCAGGCGAGGAGCCAGATCACGAGGCGGCCGGGATGCGGACCACGGCTTCCAGCTCCGCCCGCACCGCGCGGATGCGCTCGGCCACGAAGGTGGCCGGGTCCCGGACCCACGCGGCGGTGGGGACGTCGGGGAAGGTGACGCTGCGGGAGGAGGGGATCAGCGCGCCGAGACCGTCGGAGCGGAAGGCGGGCGCGCAGTCCCGGGCGGTGGCGCCCTGGGCGCCGTAGCCGGGGACGAGCAGCCAGGCGTGGGGCAGGTCGTCACGGCCGCGCGCCAGCGCCTCCCCCTTGGTGGCGCCGAGGACGGCACCGATGGGGGAGAGTCCGTTGTGATCCGCGAGGGCCGCGCCCGTGGCGGTGATCCACCCGGCGAGGGCGGCCGCCACCGGCTCCTGGAACTGCGCCGACCCCGGGTTTGAGGTGCGGTAGAGCACGAACAGGCCGGACTCCGCGGTACGGGCGGCGTCCACGAAGGGGGCGAGCGTGTCCGCCCCGAGGAAGGGGGAGACGGTGAGGGCGTCGCAGGGGAAGGGGGCATCGGGAGACAGCGTGGCGGCCGCGTAGGCGGAGGCGGTGGTGCCGATGTCTCCCCGTTTGGCGTCGCCCACGACGAGGAGCCCCATCGCCCGGGCCTCGGTGAGCAGGGTGGCGAGGGCGCCCATGCCCTCGGGGCCGAGCTGTTCGAAGAACGCGAACTGCGGCTTGATCGCGGGGACCACGTCCCGACACGCCGCGAGGATCGCCCGGCCGAAGCGCAGGGCGCACGCCGCCCGGTCGGCGCGGGAGTCGCCGGGCTGGACGCCGGGGAGGCGGTCGGGGAAGGGGTCGATACCGACGCAGAGCGGGGTTCCGGTGCGTTGGACGGCGGCGGTGAGCCGGGTGGAGAACGAGGCCATCGCCGTGCGCTTATCCGGGGGGTGGGTCGGGGGGGGGCGGCGGGCGCCAGCCGTAGGCGTCGTTGGTGACGCGGGTGGTCTGGTAGATCGCGTAGTAGACGCGATCCTCGAGCTGCTTGCGGAGCCGCTGGGGCACCTGCTTCCAGATCACCCGCGCGACCTTGACCACCAACCCGGCCGCGGCGAGCGGTGCGTTCACGGGGCGTCCGGGGCCGGCGTCGCGCCCGGCGTCGCGCCCGGCGTCGCGCCCAATCCCGCGGCTTCGGCTTCGGCGCGCTCCCGGGCCAGCCGCTTCCACAGCGATTCGTGGCCATGTTCGACGGGCAGGCCGTTCTCGTCCAGCTCGGGCGGCGGCGCCGGGGGGTGGACGATGGGACAGCCGCCCTTCGGTTGCGTGCCGGGCAGGAACGGCGCGTTGATGCCCCGACAGGTGCCATTTCCCGCCTTGCCGCTGACCGTGCAGACGTAGCGGTGCTCGAGCTTCGGCTCGTCGGACCAGGTGGGCGGGGGGTCCTCGTACCGGGTGCTCCGTCGCATCCACCAGCCCCAGAGCGGGGCCGCGAGATCAGAGGCCGCGACGCCGAGCGGGGCCGGCTGGTCGTAGCCGATCCACACCGACATGGCGTAGCGGGGGGTCGCGCCGATGAACCAGAGGTCCTTCTCGCCGTCCGTCGTGCCGGTCTTGCCCATGGCGGGGCCCGGGTAGCCGCCCTCGCCGCCCGCACCCCGGGCCGCTCCGCCGGTGCCCACGTCGATCACCAGCCGCATCAGGTCGCGCGTCAGCGCCGCCGCCTCCGGCGTCATCACCGCCTCTCCGGGCTTCGGCCCGGCGATGCGCGGGCGGCCCGCCGCGTCCACCGCCGATTGTACGGGGGAACCGACGATCTTCCGCCCGCCCCCCGACACGGTGGCCGCGAACTGGGCCATCTCCAGGGGGGTGACCTCCGCCTGTCCCAGCGACAGGCCCATCTCCTCGGGGAACTTCGACGTGTCGAAGCCGAGCTTGTCGGCGAAGGCGATGAGCAGCTTCGGCCCCCCCATCTCCTCCAGGAGCGAGGCAGTGGCGATGTTCTGGGACCATGCCAGCCCCTGCGCGAGAGCGCAGGTGGTGCTGTACTCGCCGCCCACGTTCCGCGGTTTCCAGTCGCCCTGGGGGGTCTTGAACACCCGCGGCGCGTTGGGCTCGGTGCTCGCCGCGGTGAAGCGGGGGGTGCCGTCGGGGTTCTTCAGGGTGAAGGCCAGGGCGTAGACCAGCGGCTTGAAGCTCGAGCCCGGCTGGCGGCGGGCCTGGGTGGCGCGGTTGAAGCTGATCGGCGTGACGTCGCTCCCCCCATAGACCGCGCGGATGAGACCGGTGTCCACGTCGAGGAGGACCCCCGCCGTCTGCAGGCTCTCCCCCGGGCGCCGTCGGCCGATCAGGGACTCGAAGTAGCGGGTTTTGGAGGGGAAGAGGTCGTCCGCCTCCTCCTGGGCGGCGAGATCCAGGCCGGTGGTGATGGCCAGCCCGGCCCCGTAGAGCGTGTCGGGCGAGACGTTGGCCTCGAGCCAGGCGCGGGTGGCGGACAGGTAGGCCGGGTAGCGGGCGGGGAGCTCCGCGGGCGGCGTGACCACGATGGGCTCGGCGCGGGCGGCGGCGACGTCGTACCCGTAGACCTCGGCCATCGCGTCGAGGACCAGGTCGCGGCGGAGCCGGGCA
>JAYVAS010000245.1:0-3447 GCA_043750895.1 Pseudomonadota bacterium | reverse complement strand
CCCGGCGGCGTCTCGCCGGAGCGCCAGTCGCGGCTCCCGACCACGAACCGCACGCCCCGATCGTGCAGCACCGCCGCCATACCGGACCCGGTCAGGAGGTGGTCGGTGATGGCTCGGGTGAGCTCGGCGGTCCCCAGGCCGGCGACGTCGACGACGCGGACGCCCCCCTGCCACGCGATCACGCCCAGGTTGTGCACCCCCACGCTGGTGCCGGTCCAGTCACGCGCCAGCCAGTCGGCCAGGGCGAAGTCCGTGTCGGCCATGAAGCGCGCGGCGTAGGGGTAGCGTCGGACGGCCTCGCTCGCGCGAGGGACCAGGGCGATCAGCGCCACGCCGAGGGCCAACCGGGCCCGCCACCCCGACCGTGCCGCCCCGGGGATCAACAGCAACACGCCCCAACCGACGAGCCACGCCTCGTAGCGGTAGAACCAGCCGACCCGCCCCAGCGCCAGTTGGGCCGCGGCGGCGAGCACATAGACGCCCCGCCCCGTGCCACCGACGAGCCCCACCGCCGCGACGAGCACCACGAGCCCCGGGGCCTCCCGCAGGTTGCCCAGGAGCGCGAAGCCGGGTGACGCTTTGAGCAAGACCCCGCTGGGGAGGAAGGTGGCGCCGTGGCCGACGCAGTAGAGGCCGAACCCGGTCACCGCGAGCAGGGGCGCGCCGACCAGGGCCCCGGCCACCCCCAGGCGCCGTTCACGCGCCGCCACCACCGCAACACGAACGACTCGTAGCGGGTCAGGGTGAGCGCGGCCGCCAGGACCCCCGCCCGCCATGCCGGCGCGTCGCGGTCGGTGACCAGCCACAAGGCCAGGAGCAGTTGCAGGCCGTGCTCCATCCCGATGCCGACCAGGAACGGGAGAGGCACGACGAGGACGAGCGCCAGCAGACCCAGGGCGATGGCGACCGGCGGCGTTCCCGCGGCGCGCAACCACCGCGCCGCCACCGCCAGGACGCCGAGCCCGGCGACGAGGTTCAGGCCGAGGGCCCACAGGGGCTCCGGCCCGAAGATCGCGAACCCGGCGGTGAGCAGGAGGGTCCACAGCGGCGAAGACGACGCGGACGCGAACTCGCCGGGGTTCACCCCCCAGGTGCCTTGCTCGGCCAGCGTCCGGGCGACGGCCAGGTGGATGTAGGCGTCATCGAGCGGGTAGGTGAACGCCCGGCCCGACAGCGTGCGCGCGGCGGCCTCGAGCGCCGCGTAGCCGGCGATGAGCAGGGTGACGGCAGGTAGAAGGGGGCTGGCGCGGGGTGCGGGCACGGGCGCGCGGGGGTCAGGCCCCGGGCCGGACCAGCCGCCCTCGGCCTTCGTCGTCGACGATCTGGCCCTTCTTCGCCACCAGGCGGCCCCGCAGGTACACCTGCTCGGGCTTCGGCCCCACCTTCTGCCCGACGAACGGGCTCCAACCCACCTTGGTGAGCAGGTCCTTGGCCTCGAGCTTCACGAGGTCACCCTCGGTGTAGAGGACGAGGTCGGCGTCGCGTCCGGGCTCGATGACGCCCTTGCGGGTCATCCCGAACAGGCGGGCCGGATTCTCGCAGGCCATCGCCACGAACCGCTCGACCGAAATCTTGCCCTGCTTCATCGCGGCGAGGAGCAGCGGGAAGGTGGTCTCGACCCCGGGGATGCCGCTGGGGGCCTCCCAGTAGGGGCGGGCCTTCTCTTCTTTGGTGTGGGGGGCGTGGTCGGAGCCGAGCGTGTCGATCTGGCCGCGCTTGACCGCCGTCCAAAGCGCCCTGCGGTCGAGCTCCGACCGGATGGGCGGGTTGCACTTCATCCAGTTGCCCTGGTCGACGTCGGTGGAGAGCCACAGATGGTGCGGGCACACCTCGGTGGTGATCGGGACCGAGCCTCGCACGGCGTCCAGCACCGCCAGCTCCCCGGCGGTGCTCAAGTGGCAGATGTGGACCGGGCGCCGCGTGGCGCTGCTCAGCTCGATGAGCCGCCTGACGGCTGCGACCGCCGCCTCGGGCGGCCGAACCCGGTTGTGGTCGGGCTTGGGATCGTCGCGCCAGCGGTCGCGCAGCGCGGTGAGCAGGGTCTCGTCTTCGGCGTGGACGCCGATGAGGCCCCGGGTCTGCTCGAAGACCTGGACGAGGGTGGCGTCGTCGACGAGGAGCGGCCCCGTCGAGGCGCCCATGAACACCTTGATCCCGCAGGCGTCGCCGCTGTCCATCAGCTCGTTGAGGGCGTCGATGTTGCCCGCCGCCGCCCCTACCCAGAGGCCGAAGTCGGCGCGCGACTCGGCTTCGGCGAGCCCCCGCTTCTGGTCCCACTCCACCCGACCGAGGGTGGGCGGGTCGGTGTTGGGCATGTCGCAGACGGTGGTGACGCCAGACGAGATGGCGGCCCGCGAACCCGACGCCCAGTCCTCCTTGTGCGGATGACCAGGGGACCGGAAGTGGACGTGGGTGTCGATGAGGCCGGGAATCGCGAACTTGCCGATCGCGGACACGCGGGCACGCGCCCGCCCGCCGGGTCGGGAACCGACGTAGGCGATTGTGCCGTCCTCGATGGCCACGTCCGCGACGACGCGTCCCCGTGAACTGACGATGGTGGCGTCTTCGACAATCAGGTCATACACGACACAGCCCGGGCCGCGTGCCCCTAATCGACACGCCCCCTGTCGACCACCTGCCGCCTCCTGAGCCCATGCCCCGCGCTTCCACCGACAACCCCACCCTATGGTTCGTCGGCGGTCCTCCCCTCGGCGGCGGGGTGTTCGCCGACGTGCAGTCCCGACTCGGGCAGGGTGAGTGCCGGTCCGTGCTGGATCCCGATCACGCCGAGGACGGCTGGCGGGCCCGGGGTGAGGCCCTCGCGGGCGAGATCGCCGCCGCGGGCGGCAACGTGGTGCTCATCGCGCACGGCCTCGCCCTGCCAGCCGCGCTCGTCGCGGCGCCGGCGGCGGCCGGTCTGGTGCTCCTGAACGGACCGGTGTCCCGCTTGGACCCGGTCACCGCGGCCATCGCGCGCCTCGCGCGGCTCTCCCCCTCCCTCGTCGCCGCGTCCCTGCTCAGGGCGGAGGTCCTCCTGCCCTGGCTCGCGTCCTCGGCGGGGCTCCGGCGCACGGTCGCGAACCCGTACGTGATGGATCGTGACACCGTTGCCGCACTTGCCGCGTCAACAGTCGGGTCGGGCCTTCTGCGCACGGCGACTGCGTCCTACCTCGCTTCTCTCGCAGTCGGTCTTCCGGATCTCTCCCCCATCGGCGTGCCGACCCTGGTGCTCTGGGGGGACGAGGACCGGCTCTATCCGTGCTCTGAGGCGGACTTGTTGAGCGTGCGCAGCGGGGGGGCACCCTACCAGCGACTGGCGGGAGGGCGGTTCCTCGGCGTCGTCGAGCGGCCATGGGAGGTCGCCGAGAAAGTGACCGCGTTCCTGTCTAAATCCTTTCCAAACGCCCCCGTTGCGACATTGGTGTCGCAATCCGCCCCGCCCCGCCC
>JAYVAS010000244.1:0-3405 GCA_043750895.1 Pseudomonadota bacterium | reverse complement strand
GACCGCGCCCGCAGGGCCCTGGCCTCCGCCGCCACCGGCGCGCGCTCCAGCGCCGCGTCGGCCAGACGAAGCGCCGTGCCGGGCTCGTTGCGCCAGAGCGCCGCCGCGGACTCGGCCTCGATGACGCCCACGTCGTCCGCCGGAAGCCCTGACACCGCGGCGCCCGGGTTCGCCTCGCGGATCGCGCGGGCGCGCAGCCGCACCGCCACCTCGGGGGGGGCCTGGGCGGCCGCGTCGGACAGGTTGCCCACGGCCACGAGGAGCGCCGTCTCCAACGCGTCGGTGAGCGGCCCAGGGGCGCGCGTCCGGAGCGCGGCCACCAGCGGCAGCGCCTCCGCGTAGCGGGCCTCGCCCACCCGCAGGTCGATCCGGCGGCGCACCGGCTCGACCGCCCGGCTCTCGGCCGTCTGCCAGTGGGCGAGCAGCGGATCGAGGTCGGCCACGCCCGCGGCCTCGGCGGCGCGGACGCGGAGCTGCGCGAAGGTCGGGTCCCAGGTGAAGGTGGAGGGGAGCTGATCGAGGATCGCCTGCGCCTCCAACGGGCGGTCGACCGCGAGCAGGGCGCGCACCCGGGGTTCGAACCACCGCGGGTCCAGCGGCGCCGCGACGCCGATCTCGTCCCACAGCAGCACCGCCTGGTCGGGCCGGCCGATCCAGCCGTAGCTGGCGGCGAGGTCCGCGGTGAGGAGGGTGGCGTGCGGGCGCGCCAGGGCGGCCCGGTTGAACGCCTCGAGCGCCGCCCCCCCGTCGGTGGAGGCGAGCAGCTCCCAGCGCCCCCGCATCCACTGGGCGATGGGCTGCGCGGGGTCGAGGAAGGTCGCCCGGATGACCGGGTCCTTCCGTTTGTCTCCGGGGATCTCGGGCGGGGGGAGCAGGCCGTAGTAGGTCGCACAGGCCCGCCCCGTCAGCAGCTCCGCGTAGGGGTCCTTGCTGCCGGGGGCATGCCACTCCGCCCGGGTGGCCTCGTCGATCTCGGCGCCGAGGGTGGTGGCGGCGCCCTCGAGCAGGGTCCCGAACGCGTCCCAGGGTTGTTCCCGGGGCGCGGTGGCCACGTAGGATTCGCAGGTGCCGCCGGCGATGCACAGCTCGAGCTCGAGGACCAGGTCCCCCGCCGCCGGGGTGGCGGTGAACCGCGCGTCCACGGTGCGGGCCGAGGCGATGCGCCGCCCGAGCAGGGCCGGCGGCGGGCCCGGGCTCGGGAGCGAGACGACCACCCCGGGGATGTCGGAGAGGCCCAACTCCAGCGCCGCCGTGGCCAGCCCGCGGAACTCCTGGTCCCACCGGAACGGGTGGGTGACCGTGAGGTAGTTCAGGTTCACCTGCGTCAGTTCCGGAGCGACCGGACCCGCGTCGGGCGCCGCCTCCGGTTCGGGGCCCGTCGGCCCCTGGCAGCCCAGGCCGAGCCCGAGGAGGAGGGGGGCGACGCGCGCGGGAACGGCCATGCCCCCACCTATCCCCGCCCCATCCCGGGGCTCCACCGGTTATCGCCCGAACCCGGATGCCCGAATCCCCTCCCCGCCCCTGGCGATCGCGCCTCCGCACCCTGCTTCGGTGGAGCGGCCGACTCCTGCTCGTGCTCCTGCTCGCCGGCGTCGGCGCGGGGATCTGGGGTTGGCAGTGGTTCAACCGGGAGATTCTCTCGACGATCCCCGCTTCTCTGGGCAAGGACACCGAGTTCCGCATCCCCTGCAGCGTGCAGATCTACGCCGCGGATGGCGCGCGTGTGGACCAGTTCTACCTGGAACGGCGGGTGTGGGTTCCTATCGCCGAGCTCCCCGACCACGTGTGGGAGGCGTTCGTCGCCAGCGAGGATCGCCGCTTCTTCGAGCACGAGGGCGTGGACTTCCTGGGCATCGCCCGGGCGCTGGTGGTCAACCTGCGCGGCGGCGGGGTGAAGCAGGGCGGCTCGACGATCACCCAGCAGCTCGTGAAGAACCTGCTCGTCGGCAAGGAGAAGTCCTACCGAAGGAAGATGCGCGAGGCGGTCCTCGCCTGGCGGCTCGAGCGTGAGCTCGACAAGATGGAGTTGCTCGAGCTCTACGTGAACTACATCGCGCTGGGGAACGGCAACTACGGGGTCGAAGCGGCCGCGCAGGACTACTTCGGCATCTCCGCGCGCGAGCTGGATCCCGGGCAGGCGGCGCTGCTCGCGGGCCTGGTGCCGGCGCCGTCCCGCTACTCCCCCCGTCAACACCCGGAGACGGCCGCCGCCCGCCGCGAACAGGTGCTGCGCCTGATGGTGGACCAGGGCTACGTCACCTCGGTCGCGGCCAGCGAACACCTCACCGACCCGGTGCTCCAGCCCCGCGTCGTGAACGACCCCGGACCCAACACCTCCTACTTGACCGAGGTGCGGCGGGAGGTGCGCCGGTTGTTCGGGGAGACCCGACCATTCCTCGAGGGGCTCCAGATCCGCACCGCGCTCGATCCCGCGGTCCAGGCCGTCGCCGAAGGGGCGGTCCGCACCGCGCTCGCCGACCTCGAAGGCCGGCAGGGTGCGCGTGGGCCGGTACGGAACATCCCCGACGCGGCGCGACCGGCCTTCCTGGACCGCGGGGACGGGCTCAAGCTCGACGCCCAGACCAGCGCGTTCCGCGCGCCGCGCGCCGGAGAGTGTTTCTCGGCCCTGGCGGAGGACGCCGCCGGCACCCTCCGCGCCAACCGCTTCCGGCTGAAGTTGGGGCCGGTGGACCTCGAGAAGAAGGTCCGCACCGCGGTCCGGGACGACAAGGGTGAGGTGACCGGCCGCGTCCCGCGCCCGCTGGGACAGGTGCTGCGCGCGGGCGACGTGCTCGCGGTGTGCGTGCCGCCCGAGGTGGCGGTGGTCGCCGAGGACGCTGTCACCGAGGTCCACCTCCGGGACCGCCCCTGGGCCGAGGCCTCGGCGGTGGTGCTCGAGAACGCCACCGGGCAGGTCGTGGCGGTGGTCGGCGGCTACGACGTGGGCCTCGAGGGCTTCGTCCGCGCCACCCAGGCGCGTCGGCAGCCCGGGTCGAGCTTCAAGCCGGTGGTCTACGCGGCGGCGATCCTGGCCGGGCACCGGCAGACGGACATCGTCATCGACGCCCCGTTCGCGATCCCCGGCACCAACGGCCAACTGTGGCGGCCGCAGAACTACGACGGCAAGTACCACGGGCCCATCCCGCTCCGAAACGCGATGGCGCTGTCGTTGAACACCGTCGCGGTGCGGTTGGGCGTCGAGGTCGGCATCGACAAGATCACCCGCCTCGCCACCGCGTTGGGGGTGCGCTCCAAGCTGCGCGGCGACCTCACCGTCGCGCTCGGGTCGTCGGAGGTCACGCCCATGGACCTCGCCGTCACCTACGCCTCCCTCGCCCGCGAGGGCGTACACATCGACCCCACCTGGATCACCAGCGTGGCCGACCGGCGCGGCTTCCTCCTCGG
>JAYVAS010000243.1:0-10272 GCA_043750895.1 Pseudomonadota bacterium | reverse complement strand
TCACTCCTTCCCGCCGAGGGCCACGACCGGGGGCACGGATGCCGCCATCCACGCTGAATAGAGGGTGGCCAGGAAGGTCACGACGCTCACGAGACCCATCCCCACCGCCACGTTCCCGAAGGAGAGGGTCGGGTAGAGCGCCCCGCCGCCGAAGAGGATGTTCAGGACGTCGGCGCCGGCGGGAATGCCGACCTTGCCGAGCCAACCCACGACGAGCGCGGCGAGCCCCGCCCCCACCAACGAGCTGATCAGGGCGACGATCTGCGACTCGATCAGGAACAGGCTGAGCACGAACCGGCTCTGGGCGCCGAGCGCCCGCATGGTGCCGATCTCGGTGGTGCGCTCCATGGTCGCCATCACCAGCGCGTTGTTGATGATGACGGTGGCGACGAGGAAGAGCACCCCCACCGCCACCCCGAGCACGAGCTGGACCACGGTGGCCACCTGGCCGATCACGCCCGAGGCTTCCCGCCAGTCCACCGCCTTCACCGGAAGCCCCGACTTCACCAGGGCGGCGTCGACCGCGGCGAGGCCAGCGCCAATCGCCGATCGGTCCTTGAGGATCACCGCGGCGTTGAGCGCCAGACCGTTGACGATGTCGTCCTGGGTGAAGGTTTCCACCGCGCGATCCTCCATCCGGCCGAATGAGGTGGTGTCGAGCACCGCCAACCCGCCGGGCGCAGCCGCCGGGTCGGGGGTCGCGACCGTGGTCTCGATGGAACCGCCGCCACCGAAGAGCGCGTCCTCGATGTTGGCATCCCCGAGGTCCTTGACCCCGACCGCCGCCTTGATGTCCGCGAGCTCGTCGCGTTGGGCGTCGGTCATCTTCCCGTAGAGGTCGCGGAAGGTGGGCATGTCGACCAGGCAATACGCGGCGGCGGCCGTGTCCTCGTCGGTGACGCCCTTGTACCGGTAGATGCCGTACACCTTGACGTTGAGCGACTTGAGGTAGCCGGACTTGGTGAACGACCGCAGCGGCAGGGTGTCACCGACCCCGAAATCGTAGAGGCGGATCAGCGGCGCGATCTCGGCGTAGAAGAAGGCGTGCCGCGCGGCCACGTTCTCGTCGGTGACCGACAGGAAGGCCTTGAGCAGGCTGGTGAGGTCGGCCCCGGGCGTGCCGAGGAGGCCCTCGAGCTTGGGGGTCAGCGCTTGCGCTTCGTCGGCGTCGAGCTGGTAGAGCACCCGGCGGTACTGCCGGCTCATGCGCTGCACCTTGTCGTACAGCGTGCCGCTGGTGCCGATGACCTCGCCGTCCTTGGTCACCGCCGCGAGGACCGCGTCCAGCTCCCGTGCCAGCGGGTTCTTGATCCACTGCTCGACCATGGTCTCGTTGAGCAGGATGCCGCGGTGACCGGTGGGAACGGCCTCGCCCTGGATCACCTCGAACCGCGGGAAGGTACGCGCGAAGGCGTCGAGATCGGTGCCGAGCAGGCGGAAGTAGGCGAGCTTGCCATCGGTGGCCAGGGGCGCGATGTTGCCGTCCATCCAGTCGATGGTGGCGACCGGGTTCGCCTGGTACTCCGCAGGGAATCCATCGGCCGTCACCCGATCGAGGTTGGCGCGGTCGGCTTCGATCTTGCCCTTGTCGTCGGTGATCGACGCCATCCGATCGAGCTCGGGCCGGATGTCGGCGGCGATGCGCTGGAGCCGGCTGAGGAGGGTCGCTTCGCGGGCCGCGTCCCCGGCGCGCTGGGCGGCGCGGAGGTCCTCGAGCGTGCGGTCGATGTCGTTGGCCCCGAACACGGTCGCGTTTCCGAGACCCATCGGGAGCACCTCGGCCACCTCGGGCACGTCCTTCAGCACGGCTGCCACCGGCGCGTAGTCCCCGAGCTCGCCGTAGTCGCTGCCGCCGAAGTTCATGTCGCCGAGGAGCGCGAGGGGATCACGCCCGTCGTTGGCGTACACCTGGATGTCCCCGGTGACGCTGGTGGTGATGCTCTTGCGCATCGCCACCTCGAGGCTGGAGAGCAGCGCCGCGCCGGTGACGAGGATGAAGGTCCCGAAGACGAGGATCACCCCGATGATCAGGTTCTTGACGGCGTAGGCGCCCACGTTGCGGAGCGCGAGCCGAAAGGCGAGGCCGATGCGTGTCATACCAGCCGTCCGTCGGCGACCTTCACCACCCGCCCGGCGCGGTCCATCACCTTGGGGTCGTGCGTCGAGAAGATGAAGGTGATGTGGTCCTTCTCGTTGAGGTCGCGCATGAGCTCGATGATGGCGTGGCCGGTGGCGCTGTCGAGGTTCGCGGTGGGCTCGTCGGCCAGGACGATCGCGGGATTGGTGACCAGCGCGCGGGCGATGGCGACCCGTTGCCGCTGCCCGCCGGAGAGCTCGTTCGGGCGCTGCGTGGCGTGCTTGGTGAGCCCGACCTTCTCCACCATCTGGTCCACCAGCTCCTTCCGCGCGGCGGCGCCGAGCTTGCCCTGGAGCAGCAGGGGGAACTCCACGTTCTGGCGCACGTCGAGGACGTTGATCAGATTGAAGCTCTGGAAGATGAACCCGATCCGGTTCAGCCGCAGCTCGGTGAGCGCGTGGTCGTTGAGGTTGTTGGTGATCGTGCCGTCCACCGCGACCGTGCCCTCGGTGGGCACGTCCATGCAGCCGATCATGTTCAGGATGGTCGTCTTTCCGCTGCCCGAGGGGCCGGCGATGGCGGCGAATTCACCCTTCTGGATGGTGATCGACACCCCGTCGAGGGCGCGAACCTTCAGCTTTCCGAGCGGGTATTCTTTGACGACGTTCGTGAGCTCTACGATTCCAGGCATCCGGGTGGGCCTCCTCGGCGCAGCTGTTGGATGATGAGGTCGGTGATGTCGGTGAGGCGCTCGCGGAGCGCGGGGTCGATCTCGGCCACGGCGCGGCTGACCTGTTCGGTCCGGGCGGCGGAGAGCCGGTGGATGAGGGATTGACCCTCGGCGGTGATCGCGATGTGTTTCTGGCGGCGATCCGCGGGGTCCTCTTCGCGGGTGACGAAGCCGCGCTCGTAGAGCCGATCGACGAGATGGCTGGTGGCGCTGGGAGAGAGGTTCAGCATGGCCCCGATCTGGCCGACGCTGCGCGGCCCACCTTCGCTGAGGCCGTGCATGGTCACCAGCTGCGGCAGGGTGATCTGGGACTCGGCCATGAGCGCCAGCGATTCGCCCGCGAAGCGCGAGTGCAGCAGGCCCATCAACAGGATGAGCCGGTCGGCGAGCGCGGCGGTGGTGGGGTCGATGGTGGGCATGGAATCTTTCGAAGCATCGAACTATTCACGGTATGGGAAGGCGTCAACCTTCACCACCACTCGCCGCAGGCCCACCGCGACCTCACGGCCCTCGATTCGGAAGCCGATACACAATCCGTACTCCGGGCCGAAACCGCTTCCGGAAGCGGCGGGCCGGTGATAATCGGCAGAGCTTGTACGACTGCACCCGCGGTGCCCAGAGGTTTTTCGACGATGAAACCAGTACAGACACTCGACGATGTGGTCATCCGCTTCGCCGGCGACTCCGGCGACGGCATGCAGGTCGCCGGCAGCCAGTTCACCAACACCACGGCGCTGGCGGGCAACGACTTCGCGACCTTCCCTGACTTCCCCGCCGAGATCCGCGCTCCGGCCGGTACCCTCGCCGGGGTCTCGGGCTACCAGATCCGGTTCGCGTCCACCGACATGTTCACCCCCGGAGACGCCCCGGAGGTGCTGTTCGCGATGAACCCCGCCGCGCTCAAGGCCAACATCGCCGACCTCAAGAAAGGCGGGATGGTCGTGGTGAACACCGAGAAGTTCGTGCAGCGGGAGTTCGACAAGGCGGGCATCACCGTCAACCCGCTGGAAGACGGCTCCCTCGCCGAGTGGCAGGTAGTGCAGGTCGACATGACCCAGCTCACCAAGAAGGCCGTCGAGGGCCTCGGTCTGGGCACCAAGGAGGTCGACCGGACCAAGAACTTCTTCGCGCTGGGCATCGCCTATTGGCTCTACAGCCGCGATCTGATGGCCACCGAAGGCTGGATCATCTCCAAGTTCAAGGCCCCGTTCCAGGAAGCGAACCTCCGCGCCCTGCGCGCCGGTCACGCGTTCGCCGAGACCCTCGAGCTCTTCACCTCCCGGTACGAAGTCCCCAAGGCGAAGCTCGACCCCGGGACCTACCGCAACATCATGGGCAACCAGGCGTTGTCCATGGGTCTGCTCATCGGCGCCAAGAAGGCGGGCGCGCCGCTCTTCCTCGGCAGCTACCCCATCACCCCCGCGTCCGACATCCTGCACCAGCTCTCCACCTACAAGGCCCATGGCGTCTACACCTTCCAGGCGGAAGACGAGATCGCCGCGGTCGGGTCGGCCATCGGCGCCGCGTTCGGCGGGGCCGTGGGCATCACCACCACCTCCGGGCCCGGGATGGCGCTGAAGGCCGAGGCCATCGGCCTCGCGGTGATGACGGAGCTGCCGCTGGTCCTGATCAACGTGCAGCGGGGCGGGCCCTCCACCGGCCTCCCCACCAAGACCGAGCAGTCCGACCTGTTCCAGGCCATGTACGGCCGTAACGGCGAGTCCCCGGTCGCGGTCATCGCGGCATGCACGCCGTCCGACTGTTTCACGATGGGCGTCGAGGCGATCCGCATCGCCACGCAGCACATGTGCCCCGTCATCCTGCTTACCGACGGCTACCTCGCCAACGGCTCCGAGCCGTGGAAGGTGCCCAACGTCGCAGAGATCCCGGCCTTCCCCATCCAGTTCCGCACCGACCCCGCGGGGTTCCAGGCCTACCAGCGGGACCCCGCCACCCTCGTGCGCCCCTGGGTACGCCCCGGCACGCCGGGTCTCGAGCACCGCATCGGCGGCATCGAGAAGGCCGATGGCACCGGCGCGGTGAACTACGAGCCCAAGAACCACGAGCACATGGTGCACCTGCGGGCCGAGAAGATCGCCCGCATCCCCGTTCCCGACCTCGAGGTCCACGGGGACCCCGGGCATCTCCTCGTGCTCGGATGGGGGAGCACCTACGGCGCCATCCGCTCGGCGGTGGACCTCGCCCGTAGCCGCGGGTTCCCGGTCGCCCACGCCCACGTCCGCCACCTGAACCCCCTCCCGGGCAACATCGTCGAGGTGCTGAAGAGCTTCAAGCAGGTGGTGCTGCCCGAGATGAACATGGGCCAGCTCTCCAGCATCCTGCGCGCGAAGAGCCTCGTGGACATCATCCCCTACACCAAGGTGCAGGGGCAGGCGTTCAAGGTCTCCGAAATCTACAACGTCATCGTCCAGAATCTCCAGCACGAGGCCAACAAATGAGCGTCGAAGCACGTACCTTCGCCAAGAAGGACTACATGTCCGACCAGATCATCCGGTGGTGCCCCGGATGCGGCGACTACGCGATCCTCGCCCAGGCGCAGACCGTGTTCGCCGAGCTGCAGATCCCCCGCGAGAACCTGGTCATCATCTCCGGGATCGGCTGCAGCTCGCGGTTCCCGTACTACGTGAACAGCTACGGCTTCCACACCATCCACGGCCGCGCGCCCACCTTCGCCACCGGGTTGAAGGCCACGCGCCCCGAGCTGTCGGTCTGGATCGCCACCGGGGACGGCGACTCCCTATCCATCGGCGGCAACCACACCGCGCACATCCTCCGCCGCAACGTGGACGTGCAGATCCTGCTGTTCAACAACCGGATCTACGGCCTCACCAAGGGGCAGTACTCGCCCACCTCCGAGCTCGGCAAGAAGACCAAGTCCACCCCCTACGGCTCCGTGGACCACCCCTTCTCCCCGCTCGCCTTCGCGCTCGGCTGCGACGCCAGCTTCATCGCCCGCTCGGTGGACATCTTCACCACCCAGCAGCGTGAGGTGATGAAGGCCGCCTACCACCACAGGGGCTCGGCCTACGTGGAGATCTATCAGAACTGCAACATCTTCAACGATGGGGCCTGGGATCAGCTGGTGGACAAGACGATCCGCGATGAGCGCTGCCTGTTCCTCGAGAACGGCAAGCCCATGGTGTTCGCCGGCGGCAAGAAGGGCATCCGCATCCACGGCTTCCGGCCCGAGGTGATCGAGCTGGGCTCGGGGCTCTCCGCAGACGACTGCGTGATCCACGATTCGTCGGACCAGTTCCTCGCCGGGATCCTCGCCCGCATGGACTACCCCGAGTTCCCCGTGCCGATGGGCGTGCTCTACCAGAGCGAGCGCCCCACCTTCGACGCGATGATGAACGACCAGCTCGATGCCGCGCGCGCCAAGGGCGAGCCGGACCTCCAGCAGCTCCTGCTCGGCAAAGAGAGCTGGAAGGTCGGCTGAGCGCGTTGGACCTGCAGCCCGGTCGACTACGACCGCTCTCGTCGCTGACCACCGCCGAGGTGTCGCCGCTGCGCGGCATCCTCTGCGACATCGACGACACCCTCACCCTGCACGGACGCCTCGTCCCCGAGGCCTTCGCGGCGCTCGCGCGCGCCCAGGCGGCCGGACTGAAGGTCATCCCGGTCACCGGCCGGCCGGCCGGCTGGGTCGACCAGATCGCGCGGATGTGGCCGGTGGACGGCGTGGTCGGGGAGAACGGCGGGCTGTGGTTCTGGATGGGCGGCGGCCGGCTCCAGCGGGGCTTCGTACAGTCGGCCGAGGAGCGCGCGGTGAACCGGGCGCGCCTCGACGCGCTCGCCGCCGAGATCCTCGCCGAAGTGCCCGGGACCGCCCTCGCCTCCGACCAGGGCTACCGCGCCCTGGACCTCGCGATCGACTTCCGCGAGGACGTCCCCCCGCTCGGCGACGACGCGATCGACACCATCGTCGCCGCCTTCGAGCGCCGTGGTGCCACCTGCAAGGTCTCCTCGATCCACGTCAACGGGTGGTTCGGCGCGTTCGACAAGCTCACCGGCTTCTCCCAGCTGTGCGCCGCGCTCTACCTCCCCGCCGATCCGGCCGCCTGGGCCTTCGTGGGGGACTCGGCCAACGACGCGCCGATGTTCGCCCACTTCCCCGTCTCGGTGGGCGTCGCGAACGTGGACGCCTTCCTGCCGCGCATCCCGCGCTGGCCCGCGTTCCGGACCGACGGAGAGGGCGGTGACGGCTTCGCCGAGCTGGTGGACCGGGTGCTGACGCTCAGGGGCTGAGGGACGCCCTGTTCAGCGCGGGCACTTCGGGTCGGCCGGGTCGAACGAGAAGGTGATGTCCTCACCGCCGCTGGCGGTGACGGTGCAGCTCACCGGTTCCTCGCCCGTGGCGGTGACCTTGATCTTGTGGACCCCGCTGCTCACCAGCGACTTGGACGGAATCGAACCGACCTTCTTGCCGTCCAGGCTGACGGTCCACGGGGTCGACTTCTTCGCGCCCTTGGCCCATTCCACGCGCACCGCGGTGAGCACGCCCGTCTCGGGCAGCTCCTCGTCCTCTTCGACCTCCGGCGCCGGCGTCCGGGACCCGCCGCCGCTGCCCGCCCCCGTCGACGTGGTGCTCGAGGAGGTGGTGGAGGAGGTGGTGGAGGAGGTGGTCGTCGAGGGCTTGGTCGTGGTGGACGAGGACGTCGTGGGCTTGGTCGACGTGGTGGGCTTGGTGGTGGTCGACGTGGTGGTGGTCGTGGTGGTCGCGGTGGTCGCGGTGGTCGCCGGAGGGGTGGTCTCGGGAGCGACGACGGCCACGGCGTCCACCGGTGCGGGCGCCGTCTCGGTCGCCGACATCAGGAAGCCTTCGCCCTCGGGAAGGAGCCACACCGCCATCATGTCGGTGGCGGCCGGCTCCGCACCCACGGACCACTCCTTGGAACCCATGCCCGCCGTGACGGCGCAGGTTGCCGGACGGCTGGGGATCGTGACCTCCGTGTCCAGCCCGTTCAGGAGGTCCTTGGTCTCGGTCCAGGTGCCGGCGGTGCAGCTGACCTTGCCCACCCACCCGCTCCGGTTGTGGAGGGTGAGCAGCTCGCCGACGGGCGCGACGGGCTCCGGGGCGGCCAGGGTGACGGTCCAGGTCTCGTCCGCCGCGGGCGGATCCTTGATCGACCACGTGCTGGAGACGGCGCCGGCGACGAACGCACACTCGGCCGGGCGGTGCCCGATCTCGACCTGGGCGGTCTCCCCCGGGGCGACCTCCCGGGTGGCGGTCCACCCGTCGCCGTCGGAGGCAACGCAGGTCATCGTGGCGGGCTCACCCGCGTTGTTCACCACCGACAGGAGCCCCGCCACGCTGCCGGACTCACCCGGGTACAGCATGTTGTAGGCGTAGTACCCGCCGACTCCGAACACGGCCAAGGCGCCGAGGCCGAAGACCACGAACAGGATCCCGCAGGTCATGAACCAGGAGCTCTTCTTCTTGGGCGCCGCTTCGTCGAATTCCGCCATGGGGACTCCAGAGGTCAGGAAGGCCGGGGGGTAGCCGATTCCCGCTTCACTCGCCACGGTAAAGCACTGAGCGGTCGGGGGGATAGGGGACCGCAGAGGTGTCCATGATCGATCTCGTGAACCGCCGCTGCGCCCCGTGCGAGGGCGGAGTCGCCCCGCTCACCCCCGAGGGCATCGCGAGCCTCCACACCATGGTCCCCCTGTGGACCGTGCGCGCCGACGGGGCCGAGCTCTCCCGCACCTTCACCCTCCCCGACTACTGGCGGGTGATGGCGTTCGTGAACGCGGTGGCCTGGGTCGCCCATCGCGAAGACCACCACCCTGACATGGAGGTGGCCTACAACAAGGTGGTGGTGCGGTGGTCCACCCACGCCATCGGCGGCCTGTCCGACAACGACTTCATCTGTGCCGCCAAGGTGGACGCCCTCGTGGCAACCTAGGCGACCTCGCTGCTGACGCGGCGGCCCCGGCCGGCTACGGGGGGGCATGCCGGTCACCCCCGAAGACGAAGCTGCGCTCGCCGAGCTGCGCACCCACCGCGCCGAGACCCGACGCCCGACCGTGCCCGCCCTCGAAGCGCTACTGCACGAGCCACTCCCCTGCCTGGATCACGGGTTCGTGCGGGTCGTGGACTACATGGGCGACGACGCGGCGGTGGTGCAGGCGGCGCGGGTCTCCTACGGCAAAGGCACCCGAAAGAGCACCGAGGACCGCGGGCTCATCCGGTACCTCATGCGGCACCGGCACACGACGCCGTTCGAGATGTGCGAGATCAAGTTCCACGTCAAGCTGCCCATCTTCGTGGCGCGACAGTGGATCCGGCACCGCACCGCCAACGTGAACGAGTACTCGGCCCGCTACTCCATCCTGGACCGCGAGTTCTACCTGCCGCGCGCCGAGGACCTCGCCACCCAATCGGCCAACAACAAACAGGGCCGCGGGGACGCGCTCACTGCCGACGCCGCCGCCGAGGTCCTCTCCCTGCTGAAGCGGGATTCCGAGCAGACCTACGCCACCTACGAGGCCCTGCTGGAGACGCACCACCTGGCCCGCGAGCTGGCCCGGATGGACCTCCCGGTCAACTACTACACGCAGTGGTACTGGAAGATCGACCTGCACAACCTCCTCCACTTCCTGTCGCTGCGCATCGACCCGCACGCCCAATACGAGATCCGGGTGTACGGCGAGGCGATGGCCCAGGCGGTCAAAGCGTGGGTGCCGACGGTGTGGGAAGCGTTCGAAGACTACCGGCTGGGGGCGTTCACGCTGTCCCGCCAGATGCTCGGCGTGGTCCGGCAGCTCACCGCGGGCGTCGCGCTCACGCGGGAGGAGTCCGGGCTCTCCAAACGGGAATGGGACGAACTCATGGAGGCGTTGGGCAAATGATCTGGCTCTTGATCGCATGCGGGTCCAGCACCCCCCTCGCCGACCCCAATCCACCCCCGACGCCGCCGTCGCTGTTGGCCCTCCAAGACTCCAACATCGTGACCCTGAGCGGGACGGTCAGCGACGTCCAGGGGCGCACGCGCACCTGGCTGGTCACGGCCGACGGCGAGCCGACCGTAGCGGTGCTGGAGGAGAACGGGACGCTCCAGATCGGCGGGCGGGCCGGCATGCCCAGCGACCTGGTGGACGGCACGTCCATCCGCATCACGGGCCGCCAGAAGGGCGACATCATGCTCGTGCAGCGGGCCGAAGTGGCGCCAACGGCCGCCGACCCGGCCGTGCCCGCCCCGACCGATCCCGCCGTTCCCGGTGCGCCACCCCCGACCGACGCCGCTGGGGCGCCGATCCCCCCCGGGGCGCCAACCACGCCCGCTGCGCCCGCCGCGCCCACCGCCCCCACGCCCGCGCCCACGCCCACCCCGACTCCCGCCCCCGGGTAGCCGTCAGGCGCCCCGTGGCTACGATGAAGCATGGCCCTCTCTGACGCCTTCGGTCGCCTCACTGCGCTCGACTTCGACGGGCAGCCGGT
>JAYVAS010000242.1:0-6618 GCA_043750895.1 Pseudomonadota bacterium | reverse complement strand
GATGAGGTCGGGCCAGAGCACCTTCACGCGCGCCAGCGCGGTGGTGATCTTGGCGACCTGGGGGTCTTCCCGGTGCTCGCCGAAGTCCGAGTAGGACAGGAACGCGGCGCGGGGCGTGTAGCCCAGGCCCTGGGCGAGCCGCGCGGTGTTGACCGCGATGTCGGCCAGGGTGTCGGCGTTGGGGTTCACGTTGACCGTGCAGTCCCCGAAGAACAGGCGCCGGTTGCGGATGATCATCAGGTAGGCGCCCGAGACCACCTTCACGCCCGGCGCGCGCCCGAGGATCTGCAGCGCCGGCCGGATGGTCTCCGCGTAGGCGTGCTCCAGCCCGCCCACGAGCCCGTCGGCATCGCCGGAGCGGACCATCATGGCGGCGAACTCGACGCTGCGGTGCAGGGCGGTGCGCGCCGCGGCCTCGTTCATGCCGCGCCGTTGCCGGAGCTTCCACAGCGCGGCGGCGTAGCGATCGAAGCGGTCGTCCTCCCGGATCTCGACGATCTCGATGCCGTCGAGGGAGACGTTGGCGTCTTCGGCACGCTTGTGGATCCGCCACGCCTCTCCGATCAGGATGGGCTTGCACACGCCCTCGTCCACGAGGATCTGCGCGGCGCGGAGCACCTTGGCGTTGGCGCCGTCGGGGAAGACGATCCGCTGCGGGTTGTGGCGGACCCGGTTCATGAGCGGGCGGAGGATCTCCTTGCTCGCTTCGATGCGCCGCTCGAGACCGTCGCGGTAGGCGACGAGGTCGGCGATGGGCAGCCGGGCGACCCCGCTCTCGGCGGCGGCCTTGGCGACGGCGGGGGCGACCCAGAGCAGCACCCGCGGGTCGAAGGGCTTGGGCAGGATGTAGTCGGACCCGAACTGGAGCGCGGTGAGGTTGTAGGCCGCGAGCACCTGGTCGGGGACGTCCTCGCGGGCGAGGGCGGCCAGGGCGCGCACCGCCGCGACCTTCATCGCGCCGTTGATGGCCCGGGCGCGGCAGTCGAGGGCGCCGCGGAACAAGAACGGGAAGCCGAGGACGTTGTTGACCTGGTTCGGGAAGTCGGAGCGCCCGGTGGCGATGATCGAGTCCGGAACAGCGGCCTTGGCCACGTCGTACATGATCTCGGGGTCGGGGTTGGCCATCGCGAACACGATGGGCCGCGGCTTCATGGTCTGGACCATCGGGGCCTTGAGCACGCCGCCCACCGACAAGCCGATGAACACGTCCGCGTCGACGATCACCTCGGCGAGCGTCCCGGGAACGTCACCCTGGGCGTAGATCATCTTCTCGGGGAAGGTGTGCTCCTTCCGGCCGGTGTAGACCAGGCCCTCGGAGTCGCACATCCACACCGACTCCCGCGGGACGCCGAGGGAGACGAGCAGATCGGCGGTGGCGATGGCCGCAGCGCCGGCGCCGGAGAACACGATCTTCAGGCCGGTCAGACCGCGACCGGTGAGCTCGAGGGCGTTCAGCAGACCGGCGCAGGCGATGATCGCGGTGCCGTGCTGATCGTCGTGCAGGACCGGGATGTCGAGCTCTTCCTGCAGCCGCTTCTCGATGTAGAAGCAGTCGGGGGACTTGATGTCCTCGAGGTTGATGCCGCCGAAGGTGGGCGCGATGGCCTTCACCGCGGCGATCACCGCCTCGGGGGTGCGCGCGTCGAGCTCGATGTCGACGCCGTCGATGTCGGCGAACTTCTTGAAGAGGTTGGCCTTGCCTTCCATGACGGGCTTGCCGGCGAGGGGCCCGATGTTCCCGAGGCCGAGCACCGCGGTGCCGTTGGTCACCACCGCGACCAGATTTCCCTTGGCGGTGTAGGTGTAGGCCTCCTCGGGGTTGGCGTGGATGGCGAGGCAGGGCTCGGCCACGCCCGGCGTGTAGGCGAGGGAGAGATCCCGCTGCGTGAGCAGCGGTTTGGTGGGGACGATCTCGATCTTCCCAGGGCGGCCTTTGCTGTGGTAGTCGAGCGCGTCGCGGCGGAGGGACATGGGCGGGCGGCTATCCGGATCCGGGAGGGGAGGCCCCCCGGCGGGCACCCGTTCAGGCGGAGACGGGCACGGTGTCGTGGAACTTCGCGAGGTCGATGACGAGCCGCCCGTCGGGCAGTTGCCCCATCACGTCCACGTAGTGGTGCCCGGTCCGGATGTCGGTGGGGCCGTAGATGTTGCGGGCGTAGATGGTCTGGCCGTAGGTGCCGTCGTGGCCCATCAGGGTGACCACCATGCCGAGCACGGCGCTGTTGCTGTCGAAGGTGACGCCGTAGAGGGGGCTGCCCTCGTCGATGACGTGGAAGATGGTCCAGGTGAGGCCGAACATCGGCTGACGGTCCCGGATCAGCTTGAGATCGTGGACCCGACGCATGTGCCGACCCTCGGCGGTGACCGCGTCCATGATCACCGACATGGTCACGGAGGCCTCGACCACGTCGTTGCCCCGGGCGTTGGCGACCCGCACCATGAGCGTGGGTTTGCCGTCCTGCGGGGCGATCACCGCGCTCTTGCTGAAGAGGACCGCGGAGCGGGGGCGGGCCGCCTTGGCGAGGATGGTGCCCGTGGCGAGCGCCGCGAACAGCATGCCCACCGCGGCCTCGGCGGTGACCACGAGGTTGGCCCACTCACTCCTGGGGTGGAGCACGCCGTAGCCGATGGTGCCCAGGGTCTGCACCGAGAGGAAGAAGGCCTCGGCGAAGCCCACCGACTCCGCGCCCCCCACGCCGGTGGGCTCGAGCATGAACAACGCCGCGAAGATGACGTTGAGGGCCAGGTACAAGAAGGTGAAGGACAGCAGGAGCCGCGGCCAGCCGCCCTCGAGGAAGAAGAAGTAGAGGTCGCGGCGTAGCTCGGGCGGCGCGCCGAGTCGGACCGCGTCGACGGACGCGCGCCGCACCGACGTCGCGGGGAGGGTCCCGTCGCGTTGCATGGCGGCGGCCTTGGCGGTGGACACCACGCCGGCGTGCGCGGCGTCGGTGATGCCGAGCGGCGCCATCATCAGGTCGAAGCCCACCTGCGCGATGCAGATGGCGGTCACGAGGCCCAGGAAGACGCCACCGGTCATCGATCCGCCCACCTGGGCGACCAGGAGCAGGACCAGCCCCGACACCCAGCGGGAGGTGATTCGGATGCGCTCGTTCACCTGGACGTTGGGGCGCTCGGTGCAGGCGTCGATGAGCGCGATGGACACGAACACGATCGCGAGCGACCCGGCCAGGAGCCAGCGTACGTCGGGCTCGGGCACCTCGGTGAGCCCAATCTTGATCGCCTTCTTGACCGCCACCCCCACCGCCGTGAGCCCCAGCGAGAGCGGGAGGTGACCGTAGAGCCATCCCATCCAGTAGGCGCGGCCCTTCTTCACCTCGCTCCCGGCGACGTCGTCGAAGTAGAGCCACCAGAGCGCGCAGGTGATGCCGAGGTTGAAGAACCCCTTCACCTGGTACCCGACCTGCTCCCCGAGCCCGCTCGCGGACAGGAAGGAGAGCACCTTCACGAAGGACTCGCCGAGCACGATGATGGTGAGGAGGCCGTAGCGCTCACTTAGGTGCTCCATGTCGAGGGGGTGTCGCTCCTGGAGCGCCTGGGCCGGGCGGGAGATCGGCGCCACGAGGATCAGCACCATGGCGAGGGCCCAGAACACGTAGGTGAACGGCGTCGGCACCGCGGCGGACACCGCGAAGAGCACACCGGTGACCACGAACACCCCACCCCAGTAGCGGCAGTAGTCGCGTGCTTCAGCGAGCTGGCGCCAGGTGCGCAGGTACATCGCCCCGAGCACGGCCGCCGAGATCGCGTAGGCCATCGCGAACGCTCCCGGACGACCGGCCATGGCCGCCGGCGACGCGATCGCCATCGCCCCCACCGAGAACATGTTGAGGATGACCAGCAGCCGGTGCACGACGTCGTCGACGTTGAAGCGGTTCGCGTAGAAGGTGAAGCCGGTCCAGGCGATCCACAGCGGGGCGAAGTGGAGCGCGAACAGCCCGAAACCACCGACACCCTTGGCGGTCGAGAGGAAGTCGCCGAGCTGGATGATGCCAGCCACGAAGATCAGGTCGTAGAAGAGCTCCAGCCAGCCGACCTTCTTGGGATGCCCGTGGCTGGGCACGTGGAGGCGGGGCGCATGAAACCAGCGGGATTGCACGAGAAGGGCTCCGGACGCGCGAGCGTAGCACCGGGGCGCCGGTCCTTGACAGTGGGACCCCGGGTCGACACGTTCCGTGTATGCGCCGGCTGCTGTTCGCCTTGATCCCCGCAGGGCTCCTGCTGCTGGCCGGAGAGTTGGCCGGGCGGGCGTTCACTGAGCCGCTGCTCCGGACTGGGCCGGTGTTCGCCCACGGCTTCCCGGGCGTTCCGTTCGTGCGGGCCGGCCCGAACCGGATGCGCGCCCGGTTCCAGGACCCGGACCCGAGCACGGCCTTCGCCGAGATGCCCGAAGCGGGTGTCCCCCGGGTGTTCGTGTTCGGGGAGTCGTCGGTCCGCGGGGGCGTCCGGGGGATCCGCGCCGACATGGAATTCCCGGCGGTGCTCATGGGGCGGCTCATTCCCTCGCTCGGGCGGGTGGAGGTGCTGAACTTCGGCAAGCCCGGCGTCGAGATGGCGGAGATCACGCCCATCGCCCGCGCGTCTGCTCCGTACCTCCCCGATCTGGTCGTCCTTTACGCTGGCCACAACGCGGTCGGAAACGCGACCATGCGCGCCCTTGCCCCCGCGGTCCACCCCGTGCCCGAGCGGCTGGAGGCCCTCGGACTCTACCGGATGGTCCGGCTGATCGGCGCCTGGGCCCGTCCGCCTCCACCGCCGTTGCTGCCGCCCCCCTCCGACGTGGGGAAGGGGTTCGCGGACGCCCTCGACCCGTTCCTGGACCTGTGGGCGCGCGCCGGCGTCGAGGTCGTGCTGACGAGCCCCATCTCCAACGTGTGGACCTGGCCGGCTGGCACACCGGTGTGCCCCGAGGTGTCCCGAGCGGCGTGGCAGATCGCCCCCACCGGCGCGTGGTCGATCCGGGCGGAGGTACCGGAGACGGTGGCCGAGCGCATGTACGCCCAGGCGCCCGCGTGTCCGGAGGTGTGCTTCGTCTGGGGGCGCGCGCGCTACGCCCGTGGAGAGGAGAGGGAGGGGTTGGCGCTCCTGGAGCAGGCGCGGGACCACGATCCCCTGCCGCTCCGCGCCAACACCACCATCCTCGAGGTGATCCGCGCCCGGTCCGCGCGCCCCGGGGTGCGCTTTGTGGACGTCGCGGCCTTGTGGCCGGCGCTGGGCCCGGGGGTCCGGGATCGGTTTCACGACCTCCTGCACTTCTCGGTCTCGGGTCACGCCGCCATGGCGGACACCCTCCTGCCGACGGTGCGCGCAGCCTTGGACGCCCGTCGGGGTGCACCCGCCCAGTGAACGCGCGTGAAAGGTGGCGGCCGGCGCTACCCGCCTTCGGCCCCCCAGGCGCGGACGATCCCCAGCTCCTCGCCGTGGATGAGCGAGCCGCGGGGCGAGCCGCAGGCGGGGCAGGGGTGCTCCTCTGGCGGGTACTCGGCGCCGCAGTCGTCGCAGCGCATGAGCGCGGCGATCACCACGATACGGACCTCCAGGCCGGGGAGCCGGGAGGAGAGCGCGGCGTGGAGGTCGGCGGCGGCGAGCGCGACCAGGGCGCCCAGGTGCACCTCGATCCCGGCCAGCACGACGCCGGCCGGCACCTGCGCGCGCAGCGCCGCGACGAGGGTGTCGGCCACGTGTTCGGCGGTGTCCATCGGCGTACGCCTATCGTGGCGCGACGCGGCTCAGGAGCTGGTCAGCCAGATGTCCACCAGCACTGCGTCGAGCGAGGTGAGCGGCGTCACCACCGAGCGGGCGCTGCGGGCGGTGCCGAATCGCTCGACCGATGCGGCCAGCCGCCGCTCCTCGGCCTCCTTGGCCTCCCGGCGGGCCAGGCCGCCGGCTTCGCGAAAGCTCCGAATGCGGTCGAGCTCACCCCGATCGGTCCACGTCCCGTGACGCGGGCAGGTGTCCACCATCACTCCCGAGAAGCGCTCGTAGTTCTTCCGGGTCATGATGGTGCGGCACTGCGGGCACTTGAGGTAGGCCACGTCGCGTACGGGCGCTCCGCTCTCGCCGGGTTCGGCCGCGGCGGCCTCGAGCTCCCCGTGGTCGAGCCAGACCCCTCCGCACGCCGGGCAGATGTCGACGAGGACCCCCGCTCGGGTCCCGGACACGAGGGTGGTCTGACAGCGGGGGCAGGGCAGTCTGGTGGGTTCGCTCACTGGTTCATCCTATCCGAGGCGGGGCGCGCCGGTTAGCCGCCCGGCCATGCCCCAGACCCTCTCTGCTACCGTAGACGGACTTCCCCTCCACGTCACCGCGCAGGGCGCCGGTCCCCCGATCCTGCTCGTCCACGGGGCCTTCACCGACGGCACCGCCTGGGACGCGGTCATCGCCGACCTCGTCGCCGATCACCGCATCGTCACCGTCGATCTACGCGGGCACGGTCGGTCCGGCACGCCGACCGCCGACTACGCCCTCGCCGACCACGCCAAGGACATCCTCGCCGCCCTCGACGCCGCCGGGCTCGACCGCGCGCTGATCGTCGGCCACGACATCGGGGGCATCGCGGCGCTGCAGGTGGCGCGGGACCACGCCAGCCGAGTCGACGGA
>JAYVAS010000241.1:0-2377 GCA_043750895.1 Pseudomonadota bacterium | reverse complement strand
GCGCCGCAGGCTCTCGATGCGGTCGAAGTCCTCCAGGGTGGCCTGCCGCCGCCACAGCGCTTCGGCGGCGGTCTGGGCGGCGCAGCGCCAGAACCGCCCGTCGCTGGCGATGGCGCCGCCGAGGTCGACGAGTCCCTCGATGGGTTGTCCGAAATAGGCCGGCTCCACCTGGAGCAGCTCGGGTCCCATCGCCTCCCGTTCGGCGTGGTAGGTGTCCAGCTCGAGCGGGTTGTAGGAGGTCGCCACCCAGAAGCCGAACATCGACGCGGCGAGGGGCTCGATGGTGGCGTGGCAGGCGACACAGCCGGGGTTCTCCCGGATCGCGCTGGCGGTGCCTTCGCTGTCCGAGAGGGAGATGGCGCCCACGAAGGACACCGGCCGGGACAGCATGTCCTGGCACAGCAGCAGGTTGGAGATAGCGGCGGCGCGGGAGCGGTTCTGGTTGGAGATGTTGGTGACGTAGCGCCACCAGAGCCCGTTGGTGGCGAGGATGCCGGCCGCCGGTCGGCCGTCGGTGTAGCGCGCGATCTGCCAGCCCGTGGCGCCCTCGGGGTAGTCGAGGGGCCAGATGCGGGCGAGGCGATCGTCGGACATCGTGTAGTCGGCGGTGACGATGTCCGACCACGGGGCGTCGGTGACGGCGACGTGCGCCATCAGCCGGAGCGGCTCCTCCCCGACCGCGCGCTCGAACGCGAACTCCTCGCTCGCATCGAGGTGGTAGTCGTAGTACTCGACCTCGAAGGTGTCGAGCCGGGTCTGGAAACGCTCGGCGTAGAGGTCGACGAGGCGCTGCTCCAGGCGGGGGTCCTGGAGCCAGGTGTCGCGCAGCGCGGAGAGGGTGCTCGGATCGGCCTCGACCGCGTCGAGCTCGGCCACCGAGGGGAGGGCGCCGCGGAGGTCCAGGCTCAAACGGCGGGCGAGGAGGGGAGGGGACAGGGGTGTGAGCGCATCGCCCACAGCGGCGGCCGCGGCGGGATCGTCGGCCCCGGTGGTGCACGCGAGGAGGAGGAGGAGGAGGGTCACGGTTCGGGCGCGTTGCTGTAGTAGATCTCCCCGCCGAGGGGGGTGAGGTCGAGGCAGAGCTCCCCGTAGGGGACGTCGTCGTGGAACACCACCTCGCCGCAGACGTCGCAGTCGTCCCCGAGCGTCCACACGTACCAGTAGCCCCGGGTGTCGCGGAAGCGGAGGGCTCCCGTGGGCGCCCCGGCGCAGGGGCCGCTCCAGTCCCAGGTGAGCGTGTCGAAGTAGAGGTCCACGTCGCCGACGGCGATGCCGCCGTCCACGGTCACGTAGTGGGCGCCTTCGCTGGTCTGGCCGCCGTAGATGTCCACCAGCGCGGAGAGGCCTTCGCCCAGCCAGTTCTGCTGGGAGAGGTCCTGCCAGGTGCCGCGGACGTTGGAGGCGAAGGTCTGCGCGCCGTCCGCCGCGGTCCGGGCCTCCCAGGTGACGCCGCCGCCGGCGGCGAAGGTGGCGCCGTCCGGGTACGCGAGCTCGAAGTCGCCCCCCAGGCCCCAGATGCTGGTGTGACCGCCGACGCCGTCGTCCACCTCGATCTCGCCGTACATGCAGACGCCCGAGTAGTAGTACCCGGACGGGGCGGTGCACCCGAGCACGAAGTCCTGCGTGATGTTGGTGGTGCTACCCGGGCATGCCTCGTCCCCCATCGCCATCATGCCGAGGTAGGTGTCGCGCAGGGTGCGCGCGTTGGGGCTGCCCGCACCGAAGGGGCGCTGGACCATCACGGCGAGGTCGTCGAGGCTGAGCGTCGGCTCGGGCTCGGCGTCCGCGAAGTCGGGGACCACGCTGCCGGTGTCGGGCAGGGGCGAATCCCCGGGCGGCGCCGGGCTGATCTCCGGACCGGCGCAGCCCGCGAGGACGAGGAAGAGGGCGAGCCGAGGGACCATGGGGAGTGGAGTGTAGCTGGAAGTCAGCCGAAGAGGCTCTGCTGGCGGAGAATGTCGATGGTCGCCCACCGGGTGCGCACCCACGGAGGGAGGGGAGCTCCCGAACGCAGCAACGTGACGAGGACGCCACGGGTCACCGGATCCGAGGGGTACCCGCTGCCGATGCCGCCGATCGCCTCGATCGCCGCGTCTCTTGTGGTCTTGGCCCAGATGCTCGCGGCGCCGACGACCGGGTAGGTGCCGTCCGCTTTGTTCTCGACCACCCAGTCCGACACCCCCGAGCGGGCGATGAGCATGGCGCGGAAGCGGGGGATGCCGCGGGGCGCCACTGGGGCGTCCAGGTAGACCCGGTCGGGACGGTGACGGGCGACCAGGGTGAGGAACGCGTCGATCTCGAGGGTGTTCACGTTCCCCTCGTCGATGGCGGTGGCCTCGATGGAGACGACGTCGCCGGTGCCCAGGGTGGTGAGCGC
>JAYVAS010000240.1:0-2603 GCA_043750895.1 Pseudomonadota bacterium | reverse complement strand
TCGTCCACGGCCCCGTCGCAGTCGTCGTCCGCAGCGTTGCAGACCTCGACCGCCCCCGGGTACACCTCGGCGTTGGTGTCGTCGCAGTCGTCCCCGTCGAGGGAGCCGTCGCCGTCGGCGTCGGGCGGGGGGGCGCTCTCGGTGGTGTCAGCCACGGAGTCGGTTGGAACCGTGGCGCTGTCGTCTCCCGGCTTGGTGCCGGGGTCCGGCGGTACGGTGCAGGCGGCGAGGAGGAGGAGGGGGATCATGCCGCCAGGACTCTACGCCCCGTCAGGCGCTGCGGCCACGGCCAGCGCCGCCTCCTCGGGCGCCGCAGCCGGAGGCGGAGCGCCCGTCTCCTGCGTGGTAGGGGCGGGGCAGGCGAGGAGGGTCAGGAGGAGGAAGAGCATGGTCACTCCGCGTTGGGCCAGTAGGTGCGATCGAACCAGGGGACGTCCCAGCCGGTGTAGAGGTAGGTGTTGTAGGTCTCGGACTCGACCATCGGGACGAAGAAGAGGATGTCGTCACCGGTGTCGGGCAGGTCGACGTTGCCGAAGTCGAGAAGGTCGGGGCGGAAGAACGCATTTTGCAAGGTGATGCCCCAGTCCGTGACCGATTCGCCGCTGGTGGGAATCTGGACAGGCGTGACGACGACGACCCCAACGTATTGATCCGGTACTCCGGCGGTGCAAGCGATCTCCTCAACCCCGTCCCCGTCGAGATCCACCGAAACCGCGGACAACACGTGGACTTCATCCTCCACACCCACCCAGGACCCGAGCGCAGCGGCATCGGCCACGAAGTCGCCGCGAGTGCCGGCCCCGTCCAGGAAGTAGATGGCCCCGTGTTCGTACCCCAAAAAATCCGCCGCATAGTCCCCGAGTAGTAGATCCGGAACCCCGTCCCCCGTCCGATCGGCGACGGCGTGAAGGTTGGCCAGGTAGAGCGTCGTCGAAGCCAACACGCTGTCCACCACATCCACCCCCGCCGCGATGCTCGCGCCGTCGAGGATCGAGGTCGCGTTGGAGCCTTCCAGAACCAGTTCGTTGGCGCCGTCGCCGTCGAGGTCGGGGAGCAACTGGAACCCCACGGCCGAGTAGGCCCCGGCCACGCGGGACTCGGCGTGACTCACCCCGAACTCCCCTCCGCGGAAGAACTCCAGCGCGCCGTCTTTCGGATAGTATCCCCCGTCGTTGGCGCAAAGGGCGTCGTTCACCCCGTCGACGTCGAAGTCCCCGCCGAGCACCAGCGAGTAACACCAGCCGTCGGGGACGAGCGGCCGGCCGAGCCAGGTCACGCCCGAGTCAGCGACCTCAATCAACGTGCCATCCATCGGCAGGGGGCCGGGTTGTACCCAGCCGACGTCGCTGAGCGACCCAAAGATGGCGACATCGGGGAACCCGTCCCCGGTGACGTCCCCGGCGTCCACGCCGCGGGACCCGTAGGCGGTCAGGACCTGGCTGGCTCGATCGGTCGGCGCGGCCGGGGCGGGAGATGGAATCCCCGCGTACACCGCCCACGCGGGACCCACGGTGGCGCTGCCTCCGCCGTACGGAAAATAGGAGGGGCCCGCTACGATCTCCCGCAACCCATCGCCGTCCTGATCCTGGATGATGCTGTCTCCCCCGCCTTCTTCGAACACCCACGTCGCCCAGGCCTTGGGCTCCTGCGCGCCTTCACACCCGCCGGGGGCGATGGCCACGCCGTCGCAGTCCTGGTCGATCGGATCGCAATACTCCACCGCACCGGGGTGTACCCAGGCGCTGGTGTCGTCGCAGTCGTCGCCTCCGGAGGCGTCGTCGCCATACCCATCCCCGTCCGCATCGGGGAGATCGCCGTCGGCGCAGTCCACGTCGATGCCGTTGCCGGGGATCTCGGTGGCACCCGGGTGCACGTCGGCATCGGTGTCGTCGCAGTCGTCGCCGCCGGAGGTCGCGTCGTCGTAGCCGTCGTCGTCGGCGTCGAAGTCGGGGGGCGTGGGGTCGGTGTCCGTGTCGGTGGTGACAGGGCCGGTGTCGGCTCCCGCGGTGTCGTCGATCGGCTCCGGCTTGGGGCCGGTGCAGGCGAGGAGCACGAGGAGGGTCACTCCAGCACCAGCGCGCCATCCCACCAGCCGCCGCCGTAGGCGGCGAGGTACAGGTTGGTCATCTGGTCATCGCGGGGGTCCGCCGCGTCGGCGCCGGGATACTCGCCCCAACCGCCGCCCCAGGCCAACTCGGCGATGCGGCGCTCCTCGAGATCGAAGTAACCGAACTTCATCGACCCCCAGGTCCAGGTGCCATTGGTGGGGGTGGTCCCGGGCCGGAACCGGCGTTGGGCCATGTACACGCCGCCCTCGCCCCCGTTCGCTTCCGTGTCCGCCGTGATCTTCTCGGGGCCCGAGGCGCCGATCCAGATCACGTCGTCCAGGTGGGGGTGGGGCAGCACGTCCCACACGCGGAGGTAGGGTGTGGACGGGATCACCGCCTCGGCGGGCGTGGCGCCAGTCATGTCCACCCGGCACACGCCGCCGGTGGCCGCGTCGCTGTTCGGGTCTCCCCCCCAGAGGTAGACGAAGCGCCCGTCGCGGGTGGGCCGGGCGCCGAGGATTTCGTTGGGCACGAAGGGGCAGGTGGTGGTGCTCG
>JAYVAS010000239.1:0-7152 GCA_043750895.1 Pseudomonadota bacterium | reverse complement strand
TCCGACCACACCGGATGGGCTCCCGGTGTCCCCGAAGGCCGCGAACCGTCGTCCGTTCTCTCTCGGCCTCGACCACCTCGCCGAGCCCGGAACCTGGCTGCGGGACGACCACGATCACGACGGCTGGTCCGTGCTCGAGGGTGACTACCGAGGCGGCTTCTCCAACACGACGAACCGCCCGGAGGAGATCGGCTCTACGCCAATCCAACCGTCGTCCCCCACCGAGTAGGGGTTGATCACCGAGACCGCGTGAGGTCCGCTCGCTGTTCGCGGCTGACCTTCATCACCCCGACGAGGCCTCCCCCCAGAGCGCCGCCAGCTCCAGCTCGATCGCCTCGAAGGGCGGCACGCGGGCACGCGCATCGTCCGCGAGCACCACCACCTGCGTGTAGCCGCCGATGCCGAGGCGGTACACCTCCACCAGCCGCACGATCGGGTCCACGATCCACAGCCACTCGACCCCGGCGCGCGCATACACGGGCATCTTCACCGCCCGGTCGAGCCGCGCGGTGGAAGGGGATAGCACCTCGCACACCCAGTCCGGCGCCAGCTCGATCTCTGCCGTGCGCGGAGGGGCCGCCATGCGCGCACGCCGCCAGCCGGCGAGGTCGGGCACCAGCACGTCGTCCCCGAAGTGCAGCTCGGGCTCGTCGAGGATCCACCAGCCCCCGGGCCCACCCCGCCCGCGTTGGAACGGGCCGTACAGCTCCCCGCCCAGCGCGGAGCCCGAGACGGCGTGGGGGACCGCCGGGCGCGGGCTCGCGTAGAGCTCCCCGGCGATCAGCTCACCGACGAGGTTGGGCGCGAGCGCCTCGAGGTCGGCGTAGGTGGCAGGACGACGGCGGGTCACAGCGGCCATGAGGAGCAGTATAGCGGGTCGAAGCTTCACCCCCACCTGACGCGCCACGGGCGCGCAGTGGCATACTCCCCCAATCATGCTCCCCCGCGTCCTGCTGCTCGTGCCGATCCTCACCCTGGCCTGCACCCGCGACCCCGCCGCACCTTCGCCCGCGCCCACCCCGAACGCCACCCCCGCAGCCGCCACCCCGGGCCGCCCCCTCCCCCCGCCCATCGAGAACTGGCTCGACCAGGACGCCGAAGAGCGTAACAGCGCTGCCCGGAAGGATTGGAAGCGGCGGATGCACCGGGCCCCGCCCGGGGTCGACACCGAAGCCGCCGACCAGGCCAACGGACTGGCCGCCGTGGCCCGCCACCGCCGCCTCGCCGTCTCCCCCCCCGTGAAGACCAGCGGCCGATGGGTCGAACGTGGATCGAGCAACCAGGCGGGGCGCATGCACGTGTCCCGCTGGTCCACCGACGGCACCCAACTCTACGCGGGCAGCTCCTTCGGGGGGCTGTGGCGCGGCAACCTGGACGGCACCGATTGGGAGCCGCTCGGCGACGACACCTACGGCGGCGCCCACTTCCTCGAGGTGATGCCGTCGACCACGGACGGGTACCCGGAGGTGCTGGTCACCGCCACCGACGGCGGCATCGTGCTCCGCTCGGTGGACGCCGGCGTGACCTGGACCGCCGCCACGGACCTGGGCTCCCCGTGGTGGACCCGCCGGATGCTCCAGACCAGCGACGGCAGCCACACCCTGTTCCTGCTCCAGGCCTCCAACGCGGGCGTGAAGCTCTACCGCAGCACCGACCGTGGCGCGTCCTGGGCGGAGATCCACGATCTGGCCGGCTACTACGGCGACATCTGGTCCCCCCGCGACGGCGACGGCACCCTCTACCTGCTCGACGGCGCCATCCTGAAGGCGTCCACGGACATGGGGGACAGTTGGGTGGACGTCGGGACCATCCCCTCCGCCTCGGGCACGGGCGATCTGGTCGGGTCGGAGGCCGGCGCGCCCACCTTCTACGCCGTGCTGGATGGTCGCATCCTGTGGCGCAGCCCCGACGGCGGCGAGAGTTGGGAGTCGGTGGCCCCGATCGGCGACTACTGGGGCGGATCGCTCAACGCCTCCACGGTGGACCCGGACTTCTTCGTGTACGGCGGGGTGGAGGTCCACAAGTCCCGGGACGCCGGCACCAGCTTCACCACCCAGAACGGCTGGGGCGACTACTACGGGGACCCCGCCAACCTGCTCCACGCCGACGTCCCCGGCATCGACGTGTTCCCCGACGGGGCCGGCGGCGAGATCTGGTACATCAACACCGACGGTGGCACCTACCACTCGGTAGATGGCCTCGCCTCGACCCAGAACCTGAGCCTCTCCGGGCTGCGGGTCGGCCAGTACTACGACGTGCTCACCTCCTCCGCCGACCCCACCCACATCGCCATCGGCGCCCAGGACCAGGGCTACCAGGTCACCAACGACGTCGCCCAGGACGACGATCTCTACGAGGCCGACCAGATCCTCTCGGGCGACTACGGCCACCTCACCTCCGGGGACGGCACCCACGCCTACGTGTACTCGGTCTACCCGGGCTTCATCCTCGTGCAGCAGGGGGAGACGAGCCCGACGCTCGACTACCTCGACTTCCCGAGCGGCGAGACGTACGTGCCCTGGCTGCCGCCCATCATGGCGGACCCGGACGACCCCACTTCGTTCTACTTTCCTGCCACGACGATCTACAAGTACACCAAGGGTCGGCGTACCTGGGAGTACGCGCTCTACTCCGAGCAGGACTTCCGCGTGGCGGGCGACGAGTACGTCAGCCGCCTCGCCTTCTCGCCGGTGGACCACACCCGCGCCTGGGCGGCGACCAGCTACGGGCGGGTGTGGTACTCGTCCGACAAGGGTGTCACCTGGACGCGGTCGACCTCGATGGTCGCCGACGAGAATTGGTACTACGGCCAGGCCATCGCCCCCTCGCTGACCGACCGCAACGTCGTCACCATCGGCGGAAGCGGCTACGGCGTGCCGGCGGTGTACCGATCCGGGGACGGCGGCGTCACCTTCCGCCCCTGGTCCGAGGGCCTGCCCGACACCCTCGTCTACACCCTCGTCGAGGCCCCCGACGGCAGCGGCACCCTGTTCGCCGGCACCCAGACCGGCGCGTACCGCCGCGATCCCGGCGCCGCCGAATGGGTGGACATCACCGGCGCTGAGGCGCCCATCACCACCTACTGGGACGCCGAGGGCCTCGCCCACGAGAACACCATTCGCTTCGCCACCTACGGGCGCGGCGTGTGGGACTACCAGATCGGCGTCACCGAAGGCGGCTGTTGGCCGGTGGCCGACGGCGACGGCGACGGCGTGAATTGTGACACGGATTGCGACGACGCCGACAACACGGTGTACCCGGGCGCCACCGAAGCCTGCGACGGCCGCGACGTGGACTGCGACCCCCTCACCCCGCTCGAGACGGACGGGGACGGCGACGGGGCGCTCGCCTGCGCCGACTGCAACGACGCCGACCCGGTGCGCTTCCCCGGCGCCACCGAACTGTGCGGGGACGGCATCGACGAGGACTGCGACGGCGTCGACCCGGCCTGCGATCCCGCGACGCCCGATCCCGACGGCAACGAGGACCCCGAGAAGGACGGCGGTGGCTGTGGCTGTAGCAGCCCCACGGGAGCGGCTGCCCCGGCGCTGGTCGGCGTGGCGCTCGCGTTGACCACCCTGCGCCGTCGGAGGCGGGCATGATCCTCCTCGTCGCCACCACGTGGGCCACCACCCTCGTCGTCGGCACCGACACCGCCACCATCGGCGAGGCGATCACCGCCGCGGTCGACGGCGACCTGATCCAGATCCCCGCCGGAACCTGGTACGAGTGCCTGGACACCGGGGGAAAGTCGATCACCCTCCAGGGTGACGGCGCCACCATCGACGCCACCGGCCTGTGCGACAACCTGCTCCGCGTGGCCTCGGGAGAGACGGTCACCGTCTCCGGGCTCACCCTCGTCAACGGGACCGGCCGCGCGGTGGACGTCGAGTGGAGCACCCTCACGCTGGACGGCGTCACGGTACGCAACACCGGTCGTACCGACTGGTCGGGTGGCGGGCTGTGGACCTACGGGGCGGCGCTCACCACCACCCACTGCACCTTCGTCGACAACGTCGCGGCCGAAGGCGCGGCGATCTACCACTACGCCTACACCACCTGGAACGACACGGGCTCTACCTACACCGACAACGTCGTGGGCGGCTCGGGCGGCGCGGTGATGGCGTACTACGACAACGCGCTCAGCGTCACCGATGCCACCTTCGAGGCCAATTCGGCCGGCTACTACGGCGGCGCCATCGCGACCTGGAACTACACCGACCTGACCGTCTCGGGGAGCACCTTCACCGCCAACACCGCGCCCACCACCGGCGGCGGGGCGATCTTCTTCTACCCGACCGATACCAACTACGGGGTCTTCGACCTCTCCGCGTCCACGTTCACCACCAACTCGGCGGTCGACGGCGGCGCGCTGTGGATCGGCTGGGCCAACACCTCCGTCCTCCGTGACAACGCCTTCCGCGCCAACCTTGCCACCAATTCGGGGGGCGCGGTGTTCGCGTACGTCGCGTACAGTGTCTCCCTCCAGCACGATCTGTTCTGTGGCAACACCGCGCAGTGGGGCGGCGCCGCCAACGTGCAGTGGACCACGGTGGACGCCTGGACCGCCAACCGTTTCGTCGAGAACACCGCCACGCAGGGCGCCGGCGCCTATCGGTACGCATCCTACGCGGGGTCGATGACCCAGAACAGCTTCGTCGGCAACGCCGCCACCGACCTGGGCGGCGGCTACTTCGCCACCTGGGCCTACGCCGACTTCCGCAACAACATCGTCGCCGACACCCCCAGCGGCACGGGCATCTACACCGGCGAAGCCCAGACCCAGGCGGCGAGCCCCGTCGAGTACGACGGCTGGGCCGGCAACGCCGTGGTCGACGCCTCCGGCTACTTCTTCGTCGACGACGGCACCGACGGCAACGTGGTCGCCGCCGACCCGGGCTTCGTCGCCTGGAGCCGCGACGGGGACTGTGACAATGACGACCTGCGTCTCCTCGGCACCTCGCCCTTCAAGGACGCCGGGGACCCGGCCCTGGCCGACCTCGACGGCTCGCGCAGCGACATGGGCGCCTACGGCGGCGCCGACCAGCCGGTCGTAGACCTGGACGCCGACGGCTACCCGACCGACACCGACTGCGACGACACCGACCCCGCGTCGAACCCGGCCGCGGCCGAGACGTGCAATTCCGTCGATGACGACTGCGACGGGGCCATCGACGACGACGCCACCGACGCCACCGTCTGGTACGTCGACGCCGATGGCGACGGCTTCGGCGACCCGGGCACACCCGTGACCGGCTGCGACCCCCCCGACGGGACCGTCGACAACGCCGACGACTGCGACGACGGGGACCCGTGGGTGAGCCCCGCGGCGTCGGACTACCCGGACGACGGCATCGACGCCGACTGCTCGGGCGCCGACAACACGCAGGTCATCCCCGACGCCCCCGCCGGCGACGACAAGGACCCCGCCGACACCCCGCCCGACGGCTGCGGCTGCCAGACGGGCGACACGTCCGGCGCCTGGCTGGGGCTGGTCGCGGTGATGCTCCTACAACTCCGGAAGCGCCCTTGATCCTCGCCCTGCTGCTCGCGTGCCCCCCCGACGCGCCGACCACCGACAAACCCGCCGACACCGACACCCCCCCGGTCACCACCGCGGCCGAGCCGCTGGTCTTCAGCATCGGCGCGCACGAAGAGCGGGTGACGGAGCTGGGCGGCACGCTGGTGGTGAACGTCGCCGAAGCCGTCACCGTGACCTGCACCGCCGACGCCGACCCCGCCGAGGTCTTCACCACCGCGTTCCCGGCGGACGACCAGCCCCCGTTCTTGGTCACCTTGGCCTTCTACGGCCTCGCCCCCGAGACGCCCTACACCTGCGTCGCCGCGACCGCGAGCGGGGCGTCGGTGACCGTCCCCGTCACCACCGGCCGCTGGGTCGACGCGCCCGAAGTGATCCAGGAGGGCGACACCACCGCCATCGAAGGGGCGTACACCGTGTTCAACGTGGGCGACCTGTGCCGGGGCGACGGCACCAACACCGTCTGGGTCGCCGACCCGGAAGGCCGGCTCCGCTGGCGCTGGGGCGTGCCCGAGGACGGCGTCCCCGACATCGACGTGAGCTGGCTCGGCGACCGGTTCCTGATCGGCGGGGGGGCGGGGATCTACGGCCTCGGCAACGGCGCGATCCGCGAGGTGGACCTGGCCGGCACCATCCTCTACGAGCGGATGAACCCCGCCACCGGCGTCGAATACAACCACCACGTGGAGCGCCTCGACGACGGCACCGATCTGGCAGTGGTGTGGCAGCTCAACGAGGGGACACGCGGGACCTTCGTCGGCTTCGGCATCGAACGCACCGACCCGGTCACCGGCGAGGTGCTGTTCGACTGGAACAGTCAGACCGCCCTCGATCGCGGACAGTTGCCCAGCGGGGCCCCCAACGAGGACAGCTACCACGCCAACGCGGTGCGTTGGGCCCCGGACGACCCGGGGGGCCCGGCGTACTGGATCAGCCTGGCCCAGCTCGGCAACGTGGTCCGGCTCGACGCAGAGACGGGCGACGTCACCACCCGCATCGGCGTCGGCGGCGACTGGACCCTGGTCGATCCTTCGGACACCGTGGTCGGCGACGGCTGGTTCGACTTCCAACACGCGATCACCGTCGACTTCGCGGCCGACCCGCCCTTGCTGCGCATGCACGACAACGGCCTCGCCTACGGCCGGTCCCGCGGGCTCGACCTCGCCCTCGACCTCGACGACCGGGTGGCCACGGTGGCCTGGCAGTACACCGAGGACGACTGGCAGGAGTACCCGGGCGGCGACCACGACGTCCTTCCGGGCGGGAACCGGCTGGTCACCCAGGGGCACTGCGACTGCTGCCAGACCACGGACCGGGAGTCGACCATCACCGAGGTCGATCCGGACACGCTCGACGCGCTGTGGCGGCTCCGCCTGCCCTCGCAGGACGCGTGGCTCTACCGGTCCGAGCGCCTCGACGGGTGTGCGATCTTCGGGAACGGGAAGTACTGCGCGGAGTAGTGTCTGGCGTCGGAGCGGTCGCCCATCGCCGCGGATGGGTGTACAGTCGGATCAAGGCAGTCAAATGTCTGTCCCCTCCCCCCGGCGGATCTCGCCGTGCGGGTGAGGTGCACGGGCACCCCGTTCCGTTGCCCTCCGGCCCGCTTCAAGATA
>JAYVAS010000238.1:0-2033 GCA_043750895.1 Pseudomonadota bacterium | reverse complement strand
CACGTACACGGCGATCGCCATCGGCGTCTCGGGCGACGGCGTGAGCGGGGGCCCCAACCTGGCGGGCACCTGCTTTCCAATCAACCCGCCGACCAGTAGGCGGACCGCGTCCGGGTTGATCCAATCGGGCGTTGCCATCCATGCTCCTGGCGGTAAGGCTGAGAGAGAACGGCCACGGGATCATGGGCTTTAGGGTTTGAGGGCTCCGGGCCGCGAGCGGGCTGCTGGCTCGGAGGTGGATGCGGCGGCGTCGGCTGGGCCGTCTAAAGCGGGGGAGGGGACGACCGACTGGGGACCATGATCTTCGTCCTGCACCTGTGGCTTGGTCTGGTCCTGCCTGCTCCCGCACCGCCGCCTGTGCCGACGGACACGGGATCGCCGGCCGACACGGGTGGGGACACCGGCGACACGGGCGACACGGGTAGGGACACCGCCGACACCGGCGACACCGCCGACACCGCCGACAGCGGCGACACCGCCGACACCGCCGAAACCGGCACGACCACCTCGGGCTGCGACACCGCCTGCGACGACACGGCCGGATGTGACACCGCGGCCTGCGCAGACACCGCCGACACCGCCGACACCGCCGACACCGCCGACACCGCCGCGAAGGGCGAGGCCGGCTACACCGCCAGCACCCTCGCCTTGGAGACCGGCGGCTGCGGCTGTGCCGCCGGGTCGGCGTCGGGCGCGGCGCCGGGGTTCGGTCTCACGGCCCTCCTTCTTCTGCTCACCCGTCGGCGTGACGCCGGCGATCCGAGGTCCGCATGATCCTCCTCCTCGGCACCAGCTGGGCGGCCACGCTCAACGTCGGGCCCGCGGACCCCTACCCCACCATCGGCGCGGCGCTGGGCGACGCCGTCGACGGCGACGTCATCCGCGTCGCCCCGGGCAGCTACGTCGAGACCATCGATCCCGGCGGGCGCTCCGTCACCATCGAAGGGGCCGACGGTTCGGCGACCACGTTGCTGACGCCGCCGGCGGGCGCGGACGCGGTCACCGTGTCCGGCGGGGAGACCCTCGTCCTGACCGGCTTCACGCTCGTGCCCGTGGGCGGGCGCGGGCTCGTGGTGTCCGGGTCCGGGCTCGTCGCCACCGACGTGTCGGTCGAGGGCGCCGGCGGGAGCGGGCTACGGGGCGGGAGCCTCTTCGCGGACGGCGCTACCGTCGACCTGGTGGACGTCTCCTTCTCGGGTGGCACCGCCACCTACGGTGGGCAGATCTACGCGTCGGGCGGGGCAGCGGTCACGGCGACCTCGCTCTACCTCGAGGGGGGCACCGCGACGGCCGGCGGGGCGATCTGGGCCGACGGCGCCTCGGAGCTCGACCTGGTCTCGGTCGTGGCGTCGGGGTCGACCGCGGTCGGAGAGGGCGGCTTCGCGTGGATCGACGGCGCGTCCCTGACCCTCCAGGGCTTCGACCTCGACGATCCGAGCGCCGCCGAGGGCGGGGGCTTCTACGTGGTGGGCTATGGCGCGCTCGACCTCGCGTCGGGGACCATCGCCGGTGCGGTGAGCACGGGCGACGGCGGCGCGGGGCTGCTCGCCGAGGGTGCCACCTTCACCGCTTGGGACCTCCGTGTCGAGGACGGCTCCGCGGGCAGTGGCGCCGGTTTCGACCTCGGTGACGGCGTCCAAGCCACCTTCGACGCCGTGACCTTCCAACACAACGAAGCGAGCGCCGACGGCGGGGCCCTCTACGCGCACGACGGCAGCAGCCTCTCCCTCGACACCTGCTCCTTCGACGGCAACACCGCGCGCGACGGCGGCGGGACCTCGGTCGGCACCGGCGCGCGCGTCACCGACCATGCCTCGGGCTGGCAGGACAACCGCGCCTCGGGCGACGGCGGCGCCGTCTACCTGGGCGGCTCGGCCACCGGCGACTTCGACGGGGCGACCTTCGACACCAACGTGGCCGCGGGCAGCGGCGGCGGGGTCTCCCACAGCGGCACGGGCACGGTGGTGCTCACCGACTGCCAGTTCGTGTACAACCAGACCACCACCGGCTCGGGCGGGGCGGTTGCCACTGAC
>JAYVAS010000237.1:0-12156 GCA_043750895.1 Pseudomonadota bacterium | reverse complement strand
GTTCGAGCCAGACGAGGTGCAGCGCGCCGCCGCCCGTGCAGAAGCCGGGGAAGAGCGAGCTCGCGGAGCTGACTTCCCCCCCGCGCACCTCCAATACCCCACCAACCCCCGCCCGTCCGGCAACACCAGCGCGCACGCAACTGCCCCGCGCCACCGCGTGATCCGAGCGGGGCGGCGATGGCGGCGGATCGTCATGCCATCAATAGTACACCGGGTAGCCGTCGCTCGCCCACCAACGATAGGTACCGCCGCCGACCTCCACGTTCGAGGCGCCGTTGTCCAGGTAGGTCCCGGCGGTGATGATCCACCCGGCGCCCCCGTACACCCAGATCACCTGCGACAGTGCCCGACCGCCAAAGTTGATGCCGTGGGGAGTGTACCCGTAGTACACGGGCTCGTAGTATTCGTGTTCGCGGTATTCGACATAGCCATCCTCGTAGAACTGTTCATCAACCAGCTTGCAGTCTCCGTTCCAGGCAATCCCGGTGCCATCCAGCGCAAACGCCCATTCGCAATCGGGACACCCGTCGGGCGCCGGGCCCAGATAGGTGTAGTGCTCCACCAACTCGCAGATCAGGTCACCCTCGGTATTCCGCCAACGAAGGCCGACCTTCCCGGACACGAAGGCGCCGTCCTTCACGGTAACCTCCCATTCGTGCCACCGATAGGCGAGGCCCGTCGGAGTCGTGTCGGCGTCGGTGTCGGTGTCGGTGTCGGTGTCGGTGTCGGTGTCGGTGTCGGTGTCCGAATCGGTGTCGGTGTCGGTGTCGGATTCCGTATCCGCGTCGGAGTCGACAGACGGCGTCGAGTCCTTCGACGGGGGAGATCCCAAACAGGAGACGAGGGAGAGGGTGAGCATCGGCTACCTGATCACGCCCGAGGCGTACTGGAGGGTGAGGGTGGTCTGTTCGAGCCAGACGAGGTGCAGCGCGCCGCCGCCCGTGCAGAAGCCGGGGAAGAGCGAGCTCGCGGAGTTGACTTCCCCCGTCCCGGGCACCTCGAAGTACCCGGCGTCGGTAGGGACCGCCCACTGGGGGGATCCGACCGATCCGGAGATGTAGCAGCCGTTCGAGGCGGTGGTGAGCAGGTCGTACCGCCGCCCCTCCCACACCCCGATCACCCGGCAGTCGTCGCGCTCGAGGTGGGCGAAGAAGTGATATCTGGCCAGGGATGGAAGCGACGTGAAGGCCGGCGCCAACGACCCGCTCATGGACCACGACAGCGCGCGACTGCCACGCTCCGAGACACGGATCTCGGGAACGCTGCTGGTCGGGTCGTTCCTCCAATACCCCACCAACCCCCGCCCGTCCGGCAACGCCAGCGCGCACGGGTCGGAGGCGTTGGTGTTCTCGACCGGCCAGCCCGCGACCGTGGCGCGAGGCACGCCAATCCACGAGGTGCGGTCCAGCGGCCCGCGCGCCATCGCCATCACCCCCTTGTACGGCGCGCCGCGCGCGGCCCCCTGCTGGATGGTGCGCCACGCCAGGACCACCCGCCCCTCGCTCGTCGACACGGAGGCCATGTCCTTCGAGCGGGGCAACTGCCGCGATCCGTCAGCGGCGTCCACCAGCTCGGGAACGGTGCTCAACGACCGCGACGGATCGATCGACCAGAGGTAGATGTTCGTGTTGGTGACAGGAACGACGCCCCGCTCGGTTCCGTGGAACGCGACGAGCAGTCGACGACCCACCGTGTCCCAGTCGATCGAGGGAAGGCCGCAGTGCGCCACACGCACCGTCTCGCCGACGAGGCTCCAGGTCGCCCCAAGGACGGGAGGCCACTGAACCCGGAGCACGACGATGCTCTTGTCGGTCCCGGTGTCGCGCTCGGCAGCGACGAAGAAGTCCGTCCCGTCCGTGGTCATGGCGGCGCTCCGAAGTTCGTCGCGCGAGCCCAGCCCGAACAGTCGGGCGTATGCTGAGCTGCCCCGTTCGAGCCGTAGAGACGTCCATGTGTTGGTGGTGGGGTTGAGCAGGTGCAGCGACAATCCTTTGGCACGGGTGACGGGGTCGCGCGCCGAATAGACCACGGCCAACGTGCCGTCAGTGCTTCGCCGCACCACCCAACGCGCGTTCTGGAAGGACTGGTCAAAGTCGGTGAATAAACTGAAGGTCGCCAGGGAAGTGGGGGACGACCACGTCACCGCGCCAGGGCCATTGCCGCAGGGGCTGAGTCCAGGACCGCCGCCCCAACCGCGACCCCCAACCAGTCGGCCGCGTCCCGGCGTACGCCCTCCCACCACCAACCCGCCGCTGCGGCGCGCGAGACCCGGCCGGAGCGGCGGGACGGAGAGGGGGAGGCGCCCAGCGGAGGCGTTGGCCATCCCGCCGACGGGAGTTGGCCCTGCCACCCCTGACTTGGACGGGCACGGGCAGTCGCCCGGCGAACCGGAGCCCAACGGGAAGATGCCCGCGCCGCCCACGCTAGTTGTTCCGTGCCATGCCGCGCACGTTGAACATCGCGGATGTCGCGGTGACCAACGTGGTCTTCCACCGCACGTACCGGAGCAGGCCGGTGAAGGTCTTCTTTTCCACCGTGTTGACCGCGCTGGTCGCGGTGAACGAGCCGAGCGTCCACCATCCATCCTCGCTGTCCATCGACATTCCGGTGATGACTTCCACGGTCAGGTTTCCCGGGGTGCCTTCGAACCCATTGACCCACAAGAGCAGGTCCAACTGGTCGAACGCCCCGACATCCACCGCCTGCGCGAGGGACTGCTTCGTGCTGCCCGTGAGGACCCGTACCACCCCGTCCGTGAGCCAGATTTCAGATGCCATCGTCAACGCCCCATAGCTTGGTGAAGAGCGCCCGATGAAGAGCGCCCGATGAAGAGCGCCCGATGAAGAGCGCCCGATGAAGAGCGCCCGATGAAGATTACCACGCACAATCTCGATTCGCAACGGAGTTCGTCGACAGTCTTGCCCTTCGCCCACCGCAGCGCGCCCCACCTCGGCACCTCTACGCCAGCCCGCCCGACGTCATCGGGGGCGTCCACAACGGCTACACCGCGGGCCGGTTTCCCGACGGGCCCCTACGGGTAGTAGTCAGCCCGGTCGGCGATCCAACGGTAGAGGTAGTCCTTCTCCCCCGCGTAGTCGGTCCAGTCGTCGTGGTCGGTGCGGTAGTCGGTCCACTCGTCGTAGCTCTGGTACGCCTCCGCCCAGTGCTCCCAGTCGCGCTGCGCGCTGGGGTCGATCCGCGCGTAGGTGGCGTCCAGCCACGCGGTCTGCCATTCGGCGCCGAGCGGCCCGCCGTCCACCCGCAAGGCCTCCAAGCGGGCCCAGACGGCCGCAGTGGCCGCGCTATCCTCGAAAAACGCCGCGAACACCCGGTTGGTCTCTGCGTAGTAGTTCGCGACGTCCGGGTCCCGCCGGTAGGTCCGCCAGTTCTGACCCCACGACGCGTTGAAGTCCCACGGGATGTACCGGAAGAGCTCGCCGGGCGCATGGTGCAGGTAGACGTTCTTGTTGGTCGAGTCCTCGGCGTTGGCGTAGTGCACGAGCAGGAACCAGTCGATGAACTCCTCCCGGTCGAACCACGCGTCCGACCCGGCGAGCAGGTCGGCGGTGCTCCCCGCGGAGGTGAAGCCCACCAGCGCATCCAGGTCGGCGAAGTCGTCCTCGGGCTCCCCTTCGGCCTTCTCGTACCCGTCGTGCAGCGTCTTCTTGGGGCTCCCGTCCTCGGCGGTTGCGTAGAAGTTCGCGTCGGGGTCCACCGCCTTGTAGAGGTTGGCATCCCGCGCGAAGCCCATCTGGTCCACGAACTCGTCGTCGATCCGGTCCAGCCCCAGGTAGAGGCCCACGTAGGCGCCGTCCAGGTAGAGCACGGTGTAGACGGTCCGCGGGGTGAAGCGGGGCAGCCCGGCCCGTTCGGCCATCTGGGCCCAGGTCGCGTAGGTGAGCGCCTGGCGCGCGTAGCTGTTGTCGTCGAAGGTGCTGATGAGCAGGAAGTGATCCCGCCGCACCCCCCAGTCGAGGACCGGCAACTCCGCCCCTTCGAACTCCAGCGCGTAGCTGCGTTTGGGGTAGTTGGTGCTGGTCCGCCCGTGCACCTTCACCAACGCCGGGTAGTCCGTGCCGTCCCAGGTGGCGGTGGCGTCGCTGTAGGTGTCGGTGAGGGCCGCGGTGGTCGCGAGGTGCATGACCGGCACCCCCCACTCCTCGGTGTACCGGCTCGGATCCACCGCGACGTTGTCGGGATTGCTCGGATCGTCCGCCACCCAGAAGGTCACGACCTCGGCCGCGGGCGCGTCACCCGTGCCGACCTGGAACACCTGGTCGTACCGTCCGCCGTCGGACGGACCGGTGGTCCAGGTGTAGGTCCGCGTCTCAGGGTCGAAGTGGGCCCCCGCCGGGAGGACGCGCGCCGTCAGCGCCGTGTCCGCGTCGTCCACCGCTCCGGTGCACGCCACCGTGAACCGGACCGTGTCGCCCTCGAGGAACCAGGGTGAGGCGAGGTCCGAGCGGAGCCCACAGTCGGTCTCGGCGGCGCCGGGGACCACCTCGACGGGATCGGACGGAGCGGGCGGGGACGGGATCGTCGTTTCGTCCCGATCGGGGGCCGGTGGGGCGACGCAGGCGAGGAGGACGACGTACAGCATCCGAGTGAACCATCGGTCTCGGGGCGACCTGATGTAGTGACGGCGGCGCCGATGCGCCACTCCGAGATGACCCGCTCTGCCACGCTTGCGTGGCCGCCGCGCCTCCGATAGCGCCACGAGGCCGCGGAGCCCCTATTCCAGCCACCTATGTCCGAATCGAGGCCCCTCCGGTACCGCGCGAGCAACACGGGAACGTCATCTACGGCACGGTGATGCACCTGGGCTCACCGTTCTGTTTCGCGCTGGTGGTCGCCTGGCTGGGCGTCACCGTGCCCAACGTGATCATCGCGTTCTTCGCGGTGTCGATCGTGTTCACCAGCCTCACCATCCTCTGCGAGCGCTACGACGCGAGCATCGCCCTGCCGGCCCCCACCCGGGCCGAGGTGATCGACGGCCTCTTCCTCGTGTTCGTGAAAGGGGTGGCGGTCGGCGGCGGCTTCGTGACGGTGGGCTGGTGGGCGCTGTCGCAGGTGCCCCTCTGGTCCGGCTTCGGCGCGAGCTGGTGGGGGATCGCCGCTGCCACCGTCGGCACCGACTTCGCGTACTACGTGATCCACCGCTTCCTGAGCCACGGCACTCGCGGGGAAGTCGTGCGCTACTACCGCCGGAAGCACGCCTACCACCACGCGGTCACCGCGCTCGACTTCCTGCGCGGCAACCAGTCCTCGTGGGTCGACACCGCCTTCTCCCAGTTCCAGCCCTCCCTGATCGTGCTGTCCTGGCTGCTGGGGCTGGACCTCGCGGCCACCTGGACCGCCTACCTCCTGATCCTCACGCTGCAGGCGACCGACCACACCAGCGTCACCTACAACATCGGCTGGCTCCGCTACGTGTTCATGGACAACCACGCCCACAAGTTCCACCACTGCATCCGGGGGAACCTCGTGAACCACGCGGCCGCGTTCTCGGTCTTCGACCGGGCGTTCGGGACCTTCTACGAGGACTGGAGCATCTCCTCCAACTACCTGCACCTCCACCGCATCCCGCTCCCGATCAAGGCCGTCTCCACCGAGGCCCAGGCGTAGCGGATGCCCGCCTACGCGCTGGTCACCGGAGCGAGCAGCGGCATCGGCCTGCACATGGCGCGCATCCTCGCGCAGCGCGGGTACGGCCTCGTCCTCGTGGCCCGCCGCCAGGACCGGCTCGAGGCCCTCCGGGACGAGCTCGCACGGCCGGAGCGACCGGTGGTGATCCTCGTCCAGGACCTGGCCGACCGGGACGCCGCCGCGCGCATCGAGGCCGCGACCGCCCACCTCGAGGTCGAGGTCCTCGTGAACAACGCGGGCTTCGGCATGCAGGGGCGCTTCATCGAGATGGACCTGGGCGCGGTCGAGAAGATGGCGGTGGTGAACATGCACAGCCTCACCGAGCTGACCGCCCGCTTCGTCCGCCCCATGGCCACCCGTCGGAAGGGCTACGTGCTCAACGTCGCGTCCGCGGCCGCCTTCCTGCCCTCGCCCTACGTCGCCGCCTACGCCGCCACCAAGGCCTACGTGCTCCACTTCTCCGAAGCCCTGGCCTACGAGCTGCGCGGCACCGGGGTGTCGATCACCACGGTCTACCCGGGCATCACCCCCACCGAGTTCAACGAGGTGGCCGGGGCCCAGACCCCCCGGTGGCTCGCGGCGTCGATCCTCTCCGCAGAGCAGGTGGCCGCCATCGGGCTCCGGGCCATGTTCGCCCGCCGCCGGGCGGTGGTGCCGGGGTGGATCAACACCATCAACGCGATCTTCAGCCGCATCCTCCCGCGCGGCTTCATCGTGTGGGTGACGGGTCGCACGCTGGGCGCCGCGAACGGGTGGTAGACACGTCCGCGGCGTCACCCACCCAGCGGGGCAGCTTTCCGAACGGGTCGTCCACGCACAGCGCACCCGGCGGCGCGACGGCCTCGGCCGGCAGCGCGGTGGCGTCGATGCCGCACGCACGCAGCGCCGCCGCCTGCGTGGTCCCGCACACCACGAGCCGGTATCGCTGAAGCAACAGCGCGATCATCACCGCCCGCTGCGTGCCGGCACCGTCCGGCGCGGCTCCGGTCAGCAAGGATCCCCAGGGGGGTACCCCGGCGCGCAGCAGCGCGGCGAAGGCCTGCTCCCCGGACCCCTCGCCCATGCCCTCCGGACAGGCGGCGTCCAGGTAGAGCGTCGCGCCAGGGAGCAGGGGCGGGTCGGGGGAGAGCCCGATGTAGGTGGCGGCGCGGCTGGCCTGGTAGAAGTTGACGGCTTTTCGCGCCGGAACCCGCAGCACCGCGGCGGCGTGGCGGCCCGGCACGTCCCACCAGCAGTCGAGCGACGCCGCGGCGCGACGCAGCGTCTCCCGCGGTTCGCCCGCGAACCACTGATCCCCCGCCTGGAGCAGACACCACCGCGTCCCGGCGGCCTCCCCCAGCGCGTCGACCGCCGCGCGGAACGGATTGCCCCCGATCCGCCCGATCTCGACGCCCCGCGCCGTCACCCGGTCCCGGTGGTGCAGGTCGTCCAGCGTGGGCCGACCGGCGCAGCCCACCGCCACCGCCTTGTGCCCACCCGAGTAGCCCGCGTACTGGTGCAGCTCGACGATGCCGACGCCGAGCACGCAGTCGGCCTCCGCCACCCGTCGATCGACCGTGCCGCGAATCCCGTCCACGTCCCGGGTGGGGACGAACCGATCGGGATCACTCTGGGCCAGCGGGATCGGAGACGCGGGCAGCTCGTCGGCGCGCATGGGCCGGTGCAGGCCGAGGCCGATCAGCCCGAGCGCGTCGGCGGGCAGATAGCGGGCCAGGGCGCGCAGCGCTGCGGGTACGTCGACTGGGCGCGTGCCATCGGGGAGCGCGACCACCACCCGCCCGACCACGGGCGGGGGTGCGCCCGCGAGCGCGCCGACCAGGGTCATGGGGCGATCACCGGTAGAGCCAGGCCGACCCGCCGTTGGTGCCGGCGTGGTCGTTGAACCAACCGCCCACGAGCAGGTCGTCGCTGCCGTCCCCCGAGGTGTCCCCCGCGTTGGCCACCCCGATGCCGAAGCCGTCGCCCGCGGTGTCACCGAGGTAGCGCAGGTTCGCGTCGGCCGAGGTCAACGAGCCGCTGACCGGACCGAAGAACACGAACGCGGCGCCGCTGTCCGTCCCGTTGGCGTCGAAGCCCTGGCCGCTGGCGATGAGGTCGCTCAAGCCGTCGCCGTCGAGGTCGCCGAGGTCCTGCCCGTACCCCAGGTAGGCGTTGGCCTCGTCGCCGTACACCCGTGCCGTGGCGTCGGCCGCGCTCATCGTGCCCCCGGCCGCGTCACCGGCGAAGAGGTACACGGCGCCGGCGTAGTACGCGAGCGCGCTGGAGAACATCGCGCCGACGACGAAGTCGTCCAGCCCGTCCCCGTCCACGTCCCCGCGCCCGCCCACCGAGTTGCGCGAGAACTCGTCGGCCGGGGCCTCGCCGACCAGGATGCGGTCGCCGTCGCCCATGGAGAGGTCACCGGTGATCGGTCCGAAGAACACCGACGCCGCGCCCGAGGCGCCGCCCCCGAGATCGGACCCGTGGGCCCCCACGACGAGGTCGGCGAGCCCGTCGCCGTTGGTGTCCCCCACCCCCGCCAGCCCGTTCCCGGCCAGGTCGAGGGCGTTGTCCCCCGAGATGACCAGCGCTTCGTCGAGGGTGTGGGTGCCGGTCACCGGCCCGGCCATGATCCAGGCCGCCCCCGCGTAGCTGTCGGCCCCGGTCCCGTAGCTGCCCAGGATCACGTCGCCGACGCCGTCGCCGGTGAGGTCGGGCGACGAGGAGATCTCGTAGCCGAGGTTCGAGATGGTGTCGCCCCCGGCCTGGGTCACCACCCCGTCCGCGCCGCTCAACGAACCGCCGGTCCCCGTCCCGCTGACCACGAACGCCGCGCCGGTGTAGCCGCTGGTGTTCGCGTACCCGTAGGCGCCGATCACCAGGTCGGGGCCGCCGTCGCCGTCCAGGTCGTCGCCGCCGGAGATCGACCAGCCCGCGTAGTCCGCGGGATCGCCGCCGTACCAGGTGGTGGTGGCGACGTCCGCCAGGGCGTTGTCGCCGGTGACCGCCCCGGAGACCAGCGTCACGCCGCCCGAGTTGTCGCTCGACGTCGGGCCGTAGCCGTAGGCGGCCACCCAGACGTCGCCGAGGCCGTCCCCGGTGAGGTCTCCCGCCGGGGCCACCCGGCTGCCGACGTACTGCTGGGTCTCGCCGCGGTACACGGTGTCGGCGTCGCTCGTGGGCACGTCCCCGGTGACGGGCTCGGTGTCGGTGTCGGTGTCGGTGTCCGTGTCGGCGTCCGTGTCCGTGTCCGTGTCGGCGTCCGTGTCCGTGTCGGTGTCCGTGTCCGTGTCGGTGTCGGTGTCGGTGTAGGTGTCGGTGTCTGTGTCGGTGTCGGTGTCTGTGTCGGTGTCCGTGTCGGCGTCCGTGTCCGTGTCGGTGTCGGTGTCGGTGTCGGTGTCCGTGTCCGTGGCGACCACGCCGCCGCTGTCGCTGTCGGCCTTGGGGTCGGCGCCGGTACACCCGACGAGCAGGACGAGCACCGGAATCTGCGACATGAGGCCTCCGAAGCCCGAGGGTACCCGATCCGCCGAGGGGTGGGGGAACCACGTAAGCCCGCGCGGGTCTCAGGCGTTACGGACCCCGCCCTGCGAGAAGCCGATGCGTTGGTGGTTGCTGCTCCCGCTGCTCCTCTCCTGCCACAAGACCCCCCCCGCGCCGGAGGCGGTCTCGTCCGCGGCGCCTGCGCCCGAGGTGCCGGTGTCCTTCACGCCCGATCCCACCCTCGACGGGCTCGTGGTCCGCCTCTCGGACGCCGACGCCCCCCCGCCCGGCTCCGACACGATCGCGCGCCCGGAGACCACCCCCCTCGACGCCGCCGCCGCTGCCGCCCTGCTCGCCCGCATGCCGGCGTTGGAGACCGATCCCGCCGACGTCACCGACTTCGCGCTCCGCCAGGGGCCTCAACCCCCGCCCCGCACCGGCGCGTCCGTCCAGACCGACTTCCCCGGCAACCCCACCGCCCTTCCGACCGCCCCCCCCGGGCCGCTCACCATCCTCCGCCATGCGCCCGACGGCGAGGTCCCGCTCGCCCCGCACCTCTCGGTCACCTTCTCCGAGCCCATGGTCGCGGTGACCACCCAGGACGAGGCCGCCAAGACGGTCCCGGTCACCCTCTCGCCGATGGTCCCCGGCCAATGGCGCTGGCTCGGCACCAAGACCCTGATCTTCGAGCCCACCACGCGGTTCCCGATGGCGACCGCCTTCACGGTGGAGGTCCCGGCGGGGACGAAGTCGGTGACGGGCAGCCCGCTGAAAGAGGCGGCGCGTTGGACCTTCGGGACGCCCGCCCCCGCGCTGGTCGCGTCCGGTCCGGGCGGACCCGGCAACGACGTGCAGGGCCAACCGGTCACGCCGACCGTCTGGTTCGCCTTCGACCAGAAGGTGGACCCGGCGGCGATGTTGCCGTCGATCTCGATCCGGGCGGGCAAGACGCTCGCGGCCCTGCGCCTGGCCACCGACGAGGAGCGCGCGAAGATCCCCGAACTGAAGGGCGGGTCCTACGCGGTGGACCGCGTCGTGGCCGTCGTTCCCGTCGCCCCGCTCCCCCTCGACACCAACACCACCGTGCTGCTCGCCTCCGGCGCCCCCTCCGCTGAAGGCCCGCGCACCACCACCCAGCCCGTCGCGTGGAACATCCGGACCTACGGCCCGCTGAAGGTCACCGGCAGTGAGTGCGGTTGGGACGGCTGCCGCCCCGGCGACACCTTCTCCATCCAGTTGAGCAACACGGTCGACGCGGCGAAGTTCGACCCCACCAGCGTCCGGCTCAATCCCCCCGTGCCGGGCGTCGCCATCAGCACCGGCGGCAACAGCGTCTGGATCAGCGGCGAGACCCGCGGCCGCACCACCTACACCGTGACCCTGCCCGCCGCGCTCACCGACGTCTACGGGCAGACGCTGGGGAAGGACGCCCCGGTCACCTTCAACGTCGGCGCCGCCGAGCGCCAACTCACCGGCCCCCCGGGCGCGCTGGTGGTGGCCGACCCGGTGGGCAAGCCCAAGATCTCGGTGTGGACCGTCAACGAGCGGTCGATCCGGGTCGCCATCCAACGGGTGAAGCCCGCCGACTGGGACGCCTACGGCGAGTGGCTGCAGGACGACCGGAACCGCTCCCTGCCCGGTGCTTCGGTCGCGACCTTGACCGTGCCGGTCAAGGACGACCCCGACAACCGGGTCGAGACCACCATCGACCTCGCCCCCTACCTGAAGAACGAGCTGGGTCACTTCATCGTCCGGGTCACCCAGAGCAACCCGCCCCGCGACGAGTGGCGGCGCCAGTCCTGGACCGGCTGGGTACAGGTCACCCGCATCGGCCTGACCGCGTTCCTGGACGGCGACCGCGTCCTGACCTGGGCCAACGCGCTCGGCACCGGCAAGGCGCTCCCCGGCGTGGCCGTCCACCTCGGTCCCGACGGCGCGCGGGGGGAGACGGCCGCGGACGGCCTGGCCTCGCTCGCGCTCGGAGAGAACCAGAGCTCCCTGGTCGTCGCCACCCAGGGCGCCGACACCGCCTTCGTGCCGGCCTCGGAGTACCCGTCTCGCTGGAGCGGCTGGCGCCGCGCGGTCCGCGGCCCCGCGCTCCGCTGGTACCTCGCCAGCGACCGCGGCCTCTACCGGCCCGGCGAGACCGTCCGCTTCAAGGGGTGGGTGCGCGGCGCCGACGGCGCCACCGTCACGCTGCCCGACCCGATGGTGCGGAGCGTGAAGTGGACCCTCCGCTCGTCGATTGGCAACCCCCTCTCGGAAGGGGTGGCCGAGGTCAGCAGCACCGGCGCGATCGAGGTCAAGGTCGAGCTTCCGAAGACCCCAGACCTCGGCTCCGCGAGCCTCCTGGTGGAGCCGGTCGGGACCTGGAGCGACAACGGCGGGTACGCGTCGATCGACATCCAGGAATTCCGTCGTCCGGAGTTCGAGGTCACCGCCGAGACGGGCGAGGGCCCGTGGGCCCTGGGGGAGGACGCCGTCGTCACCACCCGCGGCAGCTACTACGCGGGTGGACCGCTCCCCGCCGCGTCGGTGAGCTGGCGGGTCAGCTCCACCCCGGCGAGCTTCTCCCCCCCCGGCCACGACGGGTGGAGCTTCGGGACCTGGACCCCCTGGTGGCGCGGTGGCGACAGCTCCGAGGGCGCAGGCCGCTCCGACTCCTGGTCTTCCACGACCGACGCCAGCGGCGCCCATCGTCTCGGCATCCACTTCGAGAGCCTGCGCCCCGCCCGCCCCATGATGGTGACCGCCGAGGCCACCATCCAGGACGTGAACCGGCAGGCGATGGCGGCGTCCACGACCCTGCTCGTCCACCCGTCCTCGCTCTACGTCGGGCTGAAATCCGACCGCCTGTTCGTCGAGAAGGGGCAGCCGGTGGAGATCACATCCCTCGTCGTCGACCGGGCCGGGACCGTGGCCCCGGACGCCGTCGCCACCGTCACCGTGGTGCGCAGCGCCTGGACCTACGAGCGGGGCGCCTGGCTCACCAAGGAGACCCCCGTCGCCAACTGCACGCAGGTCGCGGCCCGGAAGGACGGGCCCTGC
>JAYVAS010000236.1:0-16248 GCA_043750895.1 Pseudomonadota bacterium | reverse complement strand
ATGGCGTCGAACGCGGTCCAATACAACGCGCTGACGACGGGTGTGTCCCGTCGGCTGGCGCTGCTACGCTTCGCGGCGAGCGACGGGAGGAGCTGATGGCCGGTCTCACCGATACCTTCAACATCGCGTCTTCGGGCCTCGGCGCCGAGCGCCAACGGTTGACGGCGATCGCCTCCAACATGGCGAACGCGCGCACCACCCGAACCGCGGAGGGCGGACCGTACCAACGGCAGGTGCCCGTGTTCGCGGCGGAGTCGGTGGGGGAGGACGGAGCCTTCGACGTCATCGCCCAGCGGGTGGTGGTCACCGAGGTCGTCCAGGACTCCCGACCCCCGATCCAGGTCTACGACCCCGGGCACCCCGATGCAGACGCCGACGGCAACGTGTTCTACCCGGACATCAACGTCCTGGAGGAGATGGTGAACCTGATGACGACCAATCGTTCGTACGAGGCCAACGCCAACGTGGTGGAAGCGACCCGTGACATGGCGATGCAAGCCCTCCAGATTGGTCGCTGACCATGATCACCGGCGTCGGTGCAGCTTCCACTCCCGTCCCCGAAGTGGGCGGGTCCGCCGCCACGGGCGGCGGCTCCTTCAGCGACTCCCTCGAGGGGGCCGTGGACGCGGTGAACCGCCAGCAGGTCGCCGCCGACCAGCAGCTCGTGAACCTCGCGACCGGGCAGGACGGGAACCTGCACAGCACGATGATCGCGCTCGAAGAGGCGAACATCGCCCTCCGGGCGATGACCAGCGCCCGCGACAAGGTCATCGACGCCTACAAGACCATCTGGAACATGCAGGTGTAGGTGACCTGCGCGGCGATGGGAGATCAATCGTCGGTGCCTGACCCCCCCCTCCCGGGGGGTTTGTCGTTTTGGCGCGTCCGGCTCAACTGTCCGCGCGGCCGACCGAAGAGCGCGTAAGCGATATGAGCAACCTCCTCCTCCAGCTCAGGGCCTTCCACGAACAGCTGGATCCCCAGCGGCGTCGGGTCCTCTACATCGCGCTCACCCTGGCCATCGCCACCGTGATCGGGGTGGGTGTCTGGGCGAGCCAGGAGTCGATGGTGGAGGTGGGTCGCCCCACCACCAGCGACGACCTCGCCGACGCCAGCGCACGGCTCTCCCAGGCCGGAATCAGCTACGAGCTCAACCCCCAGACGCGGGCCATCCTCGTCACCGCGGCGGATCGCGTCGAGGCCATGCGGGCCCTGACCAACGATGTCACCGACGACATCGAGCCGAGCCCGTTCGTGACTCCGGACCAGGCCAAGTTCACGCGGACCCTCGCCCGGCAGCGCGAGCTCGAGCGCACCATCAACGGGTACGACGGGGTGTTGACCACCAAGGTCAACCTCAACCTGCCCGAGACGTCGCCGTTCTTCAAGGACGACCACGTCGCCACCGCGTCGGTCATGGTCCGCGCCGAGCCGGGCGCTTCGCTCAGCCCCAAGCTGGGTCGCACCATCGCCCGTACGGTCTCCGGGGCCAACGAGGGGATGTCCCTCTACGACGTGTCGGTCAGCGATGCCTCGGGCCGCGAACTCTGGCCAGGGGAAATGGACAATGACGGCTCCGGGAACGTCGCGATGCAGTCGTCGCGCCGTGAGTCGGAGCTCTCCCGCGGCGTGTTGTCGTCCCTCTCGGCGATTCTCGGGTCGGCCGACGACCTCGCCGTCTCGGTGAGCGTCGAGCTCGACGCGAGCTCCCGCCACCAAGAGGTCAAGCAGCTCGACCCCACCTCCGGTGTGGCGATCGAGGAGACCGTCAAGTCGCTACAGACCGGCTCGGGGGCGACCGGGCCGACCGGCGGCGTGCCGGGCACCGACACCAACCTGCCCGAGGCCACCACCAGGGCCAGTGCGGCGCCGGCCGGACGCACCGAAGACTCCACCGTGACACGTTTCGACTACTCGAACACCAGGACGGAGACCACCACCCCCGCGGGTGGGGTGCGTCGCCTGTCCGCATCGGTGCTCATCAACTCGGCCGCCATCGCCCGGGTGCTCGGCGTGGCCGACGGTAGCCCGGTGGACGAGAAGGCTGCGGCGTCCCTGCGCGCCGACATCGAAGAGGCGACGCGCGCGTCCCTCGGCTTCGACGCCACCCGCGGGGACCAGGTCGTCATCAAGTTCATCCCCTTCGCGGCGCTGCCCGCCGAAGTCGTGGTGGAGCCCTCGTGGGTCTCCCAGGTCGAGCCCTACCTCCCCGGTGTGGTGGCGCTCGTGGCGGTGCTCGGGGTGATCTTCGGGGTGGTCCGGCCGCTCCTTCGCATGGTCGCCCCGGTCAAGACCGAAACGGCCGTCGGCGAGCTGGCCCCGGTCATGGGTCCGGACGGCAGGATGATGCCGGCCGCCAATGGTCCGATGCACGACGAGCCGACGGGCGAGACCTCGTTGGACCTGATGGAACGCCTGCGCAACTACATCGAGAACTACCAGGCCGTCACCCCCGGCGACCTTTCTGACCTCGTACGCCGCGAAACGGTGCACTCCGCTGAGGTGGTGCGTCGTTGGATTCGTGGCTGAAGGAGCCCGATGCCCGCTGCCGCCGTTGCCGCCCCCGCCCCCGACCTGCCCGGAATCGAACGGGCGGCGATCCTCGTCATGTACCTGGAGCGAGACGCGGCCCGTACGCTCCTCGCACACCTGACCGACGACGAGATCCAGCTCCTCGGGGTGACGATCTCGGCGGTGCAGAAGGTGGGTGACGCGGTGATCGAGAGCGTGGTCAAGAGCTTCATCACCGAGCTGCGCGGGGTGAGCGTGCTCCCCACGACCGGACGCGACTTCGCGCGAACCGTCCTGCCCGAGCTCATGGACGTGGGCCGGCGCGACAAGGTGGTCCGGGCCATCCGGCGCCGCGTGGATGACGACTTCGAGACCTTCATTCGCGGCAAGCCGCCGGCGGCGGTGGCGGCGGTGCTGGTCGACGAGCACCCGCAGGTGCGCGCGGTGGCCCTGCTGCGCATGGGCCACGAGAACGCAGCCAAGATCCTCGGGTGTTTCAACGAGGACGACCAGTACGAGCTCACGGTGCGGATGGCGCGGGCCGACCGGGTGTCGGGCGAGCTCGCCGACGACGTGGAGTCGACCATCATGCGGGCCCTCTCCGAGGCGGACGATTCGCTCCCGGTGGGTGGGGTCGAGACGACGGCGCGCATCCTCGGCCAGATGCCGCGGGAGCGCAACCTCGAGGTCCTCAACCGGGTGCGCGACTCCGAGGCAGAGCTCGCCGACCGGCTGCAGCGGCTCATGGTGGTGTTCGACGACCTTGGCGTGCTCGACGACCGCGGTATTCAGACCCTGCTCCGGGCCGTGGATCGCTCCGACCTCGTGCCGGCGCTCAAGGGCGCCCGCCCCGAGCTCCGCGACCGGTTCCTCAAGAACCTGTCCAGCCGCGCCGCGCAGGATCTCATGGAGGAGATCGAGGTCTCTGGCGCCCTTCGGAAGTCCCAGGTCCGGGCCGCCCAGGAACGGATCGTCGACGCCGCCCAGAAGCTCGCCGAGGAAGGGGCGCTGGTCCTCGCCGTCGGCGCCGAGGCGGACGGATAGACCATGGCTGGATTCGTCGCCACGAACTGGGAGAAGGCCCCGGTGTCCCGTTGGAGCCCGCTCCGGGTACGAACCTCGACCCCGCTACCGGGCGCGGCGCCGTTGGACGCGGTGACGCACGCGCCCCCGACGCCGGTGGAGGACACCGAACCGGACACGAAGCCCGAAGTCGACTTCGAAGCCGCGCTGGCGGCCGCCCGGGCCGAGCTCGCCGAGGAGCGACGGTTGCACGCCGAGACCCGGCGGGCCCGGGACGAGGCCGAGGCGGCGGGGGCGGGAGCGGCGGCGAGCGTCGACGTCGAGGTGGCGCGACTCCGGGCCGCGACCGAGGCGCTGGGGGTGACCCGACGCCGGCTCGTCGACGACATCCGGGAGGGCGTGGGACACCTCGTTCTGGCGGGTGCCCGCCGACTCGCGGGCGAGGGCCTACGGGATCAGCCGGGATTGGTCGAGTCCCTCGTCCAGGACGCGGTCGCGTCCTTGGGACGAGATGGACTGGTGGTCCGGGTGGCGCCCGACGATCTGGCGCGTGTGACGCGCGCCCTCGAGGGCTCCGGGGCCCAGGTGTTGGCCGACCCGGCGATCACCGGGGGCTGCACCGCCGCGACCCCGTTCGGCTCGCTGGACGCCACCGTCGACACCGCGTGTGCAGCGCTGGAGCGCGTCGTCGCGCAGTGGCAGACCGCCGGCTGGCGTGCCGAAGAGGCGCCGTGACCGGCCTCGGCCTCGAGCAGCTCGCCGCAGGGATCGCGGCCGCACCGACCCAGCAGCGGCGGGGACGGGTGGTCAAGGTCGTCGGGACGATGGTGGAAGCCGAGCTCCCGGGGGCGCGGATCGGCGAGGCGTGCCGGATCGAAGGCGCGTGCGAGGCCGAGACGGTGGGCTTCCGGGACGGGCGGGCGCTGCTGATGCCCCTCGGCTCCATCGAAGGCGTGCGGTACGGGGCTGCCGTCCGAACGCTGGGAGAGATGCCGACGGTCGCGGTGGGAGAGGCCCTCCGCGGGCGGGTGATCGATGGCCACGGCGCACCCATCGACGGAAAGGGGCCGTTGCGCACCACCTCCCGTCGACCGCTCCACGCCGCGGCGCCCGACCCCATGGCGCGCAGCCTCATCCGGTCGAGCCTGCCCACGGGCGTGAAGGTCCTGGACGGGCTGCTCACCTTCGGGCGCGGCCAGCGGGTCGGGTTGATGGCGGGCTCCGGCGTCGGCAAGAGCACGCTCATGGGGATGGTGGCTCGCCGCTCCGAGGCGGACGTGAACGTCATCGCCCTGATCGGCGAGCGCGGACGGGAGGTCCGTGAGTTCATCGAGGAGATCCTCGGGGAGGAGGGGCTGGCGCGTTCGGTGCTGGTGGTGGTCACCAGCGACCAGAGCCCGGTCCTCCAGATCCGGGGCGCCTTCCTGGCGGCCACGGTCGCCGACTGGTTCCGGGATCAGGGGCAGGACGTCATGTTCTTCATGGACAGCGCGACCCGCCTGGCGATGGCCCAGCGGCAGATCGGGCTCTCGACCGGTGAGCCCCCGACCACCAAGGGGTACACCCCCTCCGTGTTCGGACTGCTCCCCCGCCTGCTCGAGCGCGCCGGCCCGGGTGCGCACGGCGGCAGCATCACGGCCATCTACACCGTCCTGATCGACGGCGACGACATCCACGACCCCATCGGCGACGCCGTCCGTGGCATCGTCGACGGCCACATCGTCCTGTCGCGCCGCATGGTCGCCCGCGGCCGTTTCCCCGCGGTGGACGTGCTCCAGAGCATCAGCCGCGTCATGACCTCGGTGGTCGGCCCGGCCCATCAGGAGGTCGCCCGTCGCGCCCGCGAGCTCCTGAGCACCTACGAAGAGAACGAGGAGCTGGTCCGCCTCGGGGCCTACAAGGCCGGCTCGTCCGCCGAGGTCGACGCTGCGATCGGCCGCATCGACGGGCTGCGCCGGTTCCTGGCGCAGCGCCACACCGAGTCGGTGCCCTTCGACGTGACCCTGGCGGCGCTCAGCGAAGCAACGACCGGGTGAGCGTCGCCTACACTTCGGTCTCGAGGGACCGAAGAGGGAGCGGAGTTCACATGCCACGCGCCCTCGTCGTCCTCCAGCGCCTCCGTGACCTGGCTCGCAAGACCGCCGAGGCGGAGCTTCGTCGGGCCGAGGGTGAGCGCGACCGCCAGCAGGAGCGCGTCGACCTGATCGCCGACGCGATGGCGACCGCCCGCGCCGCGTGCGGGGCAGGGGACCTGCTCACGCTCGACGCCTACCACAGCTTCCGCTTGCAGGGAGAGATGGCGGCGCGCCGCGAGGACACGCGGCTGCACCATCGGTCCCGCGAAGTCGACGCCCGGAGTCAACGCCACCTCTCGACCGTGCGCGACCAACTCGCGGTCGAGTCGCTGCTCCGGCAACGGGACGAGGAAGACCGGATCGAGGCGAATCGCCGAGAAGCAGCCCAGATGGACGAGATCGGCTCCCGCCTGCGGAGCCACGCATGAAGCGCCCCGTCGAGCTCTTCGGACTGCTGGCCTCCCTCTCGCTGATCAGCGCGGCGCCTGCCAACCCCGTCGCGGCCACCTCCGCCGGGCAGACCGCCGCGGAGGCGTCGGCCGCCGCGTCCCCCCCGGGCGACGGCGTCGCGGATGCGGCTGACGGGAGCCTCGGTTCCGGCGTACGCGTCATCCCGCCCGACCCCGCGTCCGTGGCGCGGTGGTGCAACGCCGAACAACAGGGCGCCCATGCGCTCGCCGAGCAGCTCCGCAGGCGGGAGCGGGAGATCGACGAGCAGGGGCGGGCCCTGGCGATGCGGGCGCAGGAGATCCAGGCGGCGGAGGAGGTCCTGACCCTTCGTCTCACCGAGCTTCAGAAGACGCGCGACCAGATCGAGGGGGCGCTGACCCAGTCTGACGCCGTGGCGGAAAAGCGCATCGCCGATCTGGTCAAGATGGTGGAGGCGAGTCGCGCCAACGCCGCGGCGCCCATCATCGCCGCGCTGGACCCGGCGCTCGCCGTGCGGGTGCTGGAGCGGATGAACACCCAGAAGGCCGGAAAGCTGCTTGCCGAGCTGCCCCCGGTCACCGCCGCCCGGCTGGCGGAACGATTCACCACGCCCATCTCGATCGAGGCGCCATGACCCCCATCCCGCCCACTCCTTCCAGCCCTCTCGAGGGGTTCCTCCCTGCCGTTCCCCCGCTGTCGGGGGAGTTCGAAGCGGTGATGGGTCCGGCGGTGGAGCCGGATCGCCCCAAGCGGACCGCGCCTGCGTCGCTCGATGCGACGGCGATCGCCTCCGGGATGGCCGCCCAAGGCCTGGTGCTGCTCTTGCCCCCGCTTCCGGGGCTCCCCGTCTTCCCGGTTGCGCGCCCCGACGTCGGTGGAAGGCGCCTCCACGCACCCCTCGTCGCCGAGCTCGGCGGCCCCTGGGGTGTCGACGTAGGCCTGCGCATCACCGTGCTGGAAGCCTCCGGCGGGGGCTCCGAGGTTCCGTGGACCGGCCCCGAGGCCCCTGATCCGGAGTTCGTGCAGTGGATCGAAGAGGCGATCCAGGGCGTGCCGACCGGGCCGTCGCCCGGGGGCGGCGAGTCCATGGACACTCTGCCCCCGGCAGACGAACCGGGCGCGCCCGCTGGAGTCTTCGACGGTCCCGGTCTCGACCGTGCCTACGACCGGGTGTCGCCGCGGACGACGACGCCGCCGATGCCTCCGCCGGGGGCGTCGTCCGTGATGGCGCCCATGGCCTCGCTGGGGTTGGGCGGCGGCCCTACCGCCGCGGTCGAGCCCACGGGGCGCCCCGCGCCCACGCCCCTCAGCAGCACTTTGTCCCCCGAGGACGCCGACGCCGACACCGAGGAGGTGACGCGCGGGCCCGACACGTCTCGCCGTATCGACCCCTCCGGCGGAGAGGACTCCGCGTCGACGGAGTCAGGCGATACAGACGACACATATCATGTGTCGGACACGACCCAGCCGGGCGTCGAAGTGGCTGCACTGTCGCCCACGTTCTTTCCCGAGGCGCGGGGCGTCGCCGGTGACCCCCAAACCGCGGTCGATCCCGACCCGGCATCGGGGGAGCCCGGCGCTTCGCTCCTCCACACGCTCCCGAGTCGTCTGCGGCTCGCCGTGGAAGACGCGGGCGGAATGTGGGAGCTCGACCTGCACCGGCACGCCGGGGTGATGGACCTCGTGCTCCGCGGCGGGGACGATCTCCGTCTGGTGGTCCGCGACGCGTGGCGCGAGCTGCGCGAGGCGACCGCGACGCCAGGGGTTGATCCCGGAGCGATCCGCTGGGAGCCGACCGCCCCGCCTTCGTCCGTCGCCTCGCCCGACTCGGCGGACGCGGGACAGCCCTCGACGTCCTCCGGGAACGGGGAGCCGACCCCGGAGTTCGAGCGTTGGCGCTCCCTCGTCGAAGGGCGCGTGGACCGCCGCAAGCCGGGCGCGAACCAGCCCCCGCCACCGGGGCTCTCGGCCTCTCACCTCCTTGATCGTCGTCTTTAGGAGCCCCCATGTCCGTCACGGAAACCACCAGCGCGACCAGCGCGACCAGCGCGACCGGCGCCCTCACCGCCGCGACGGGTACCACCGATCTGGGCGAAGATACGTTCCTGCGGCTGCTCACGACCCAGATGCAGAACCAGGATCCCCTCGAGCCGATGTCCAACGAGGAGTTCGTCGCTCAGCTCGCCCAGTTCTCCTCCCTCGAAGAGCTGCACGGCATCTCTGACGCCCTCGAGGCCACCTACCTGCTCAACGCGTCGATGAACAACGCGCAGATGGTCAACCTCATCGGCCAGCAGGTCACCGCGAACGGCGACAACTTCGTCTACCCGGGCGTCGGTTCCCAGGAGATCCACTTCGATGCGGCCGAGGCGACGACCTCAACCACCGTCGAGATCACCGACGCCGACGGTACCGTGGTGTGGTCCGGCGAGATCGGGGCCGTGGCGGAAGGAGAGGGCACCTGGACCTGGGACGGCACCACGTCGGACGGCACCTCCGCCCCCGGTGGCACCTACACCTTCTCCGTCACCGGCACCAACGCCTCCGAGGAGACGGTGGACGTCGCCGAGCGCATCGTCGGTGTGGTCGACGAGATGGACTTCTCTACCGGGAGCGCCCAACCCACGGTGGGCGGAGTGGCGATCGAGGTTGGTGACATCCTCAGCATCGCCACCGCACCGGCGCCCCAATGAGTCAGATTCGGCCGATCGGTCCAGCGGGGGGCGCCCCCTCGGCGCCCCGGGTCGCGACGATCGACGGCCTCCCTGGTTTCGGCGATTCGCTCGACGCGCTGCTGCGTCCGGCGACCAGGCCTGCCGCCCCCGCCGCGGTGGACCGCGGCGCCGACATCCAATTCAGCCGGCACGCCACCGCCCGGCTGGAGTCCCGTGGCATCTCGCTGCAGAGCGAGGACCTCGAGGATCTGGCTGCAGCGGTGGATCAACTTGCTCGGAAAGGCGCGCGCGAGTCCCTCGTGATGATGGGTGACAATGCCTACATCGTGGGCGTGCCCGACCGAAAGGTAATTACCGCGATGTCCCGCGCTGAAGCCGTGGGTAACATCTTCACCAATATCGATTCGACGTTGGTGGTGCGCTAACCACGCACCGGTGTACCGAGCCTGACCACGGGTCACTCCAAGGAAGCTCGGTTTGGATTCCCGATCGATTGACGGAATCCTATCCTGACAACTAGTTCCACGGAGTAGCACATGTCCCTGTTTTCTACCCTGCGCACGGGCGCGTCTGGCCTTGGCGTCGCGAGCACCAATCTCTCCATCATTGGCGACAACATCGCGAACATCGGGACCATCGGCTACAAGATGAGCCGGGCCGACTTCGCGGATTTCCTCCCGCAGGATGTGTTCAGCCTCAAGGGCGGCGCCCAACTCGGGACGGGTGCGGTCACCTCGTCGATCAGCGTGCTCTTCGGCCAGGGGACCATCGAGGCCAGCGGCGCGGTGTCGGACATGGCGATCAGCGGCGGCGGCCTCTTCGTCGTCTCCGACGGGTCCCGCGACTACTACACCCGGGCCGGCAACTTCACCGAAGACAACGCGGGCAACCTCACGCTCGGCGGCATGCGCCTGCAGGGGTACACCGCCACCGACGGGGACCTCAGCTCGGTCGTCGGCGACATCACCATCGATCACAGCTCGATCCCCGGCGAGCCGACCACGGCGATCACCCTGTCGGCACAGCTCGACGCCGACGCCGACTACAGCACGAGCCCGCTCTCCGCCCTCGCGTTCTATGGAACGGGCGCCGGCGGGGCGACCCTCGCCGAAGCGGGGGCCGCCGCTGACTTCAGCACGTCAATCACCATCTACGACAGCCTCGGCCAGCCCCACGATGCGACGGTGCTCTACGAGCGCACCGGAGAGTCGACCTGGACCTGGCACGCGGTCACCGACGCCACGGCGGTGAACGACGCCACCGGTACCCCGTACTCGACGACGGAAGGGGAGGCGTTCGAGATCGCCACCGGAACGGTGACCTTCGACACCGACGGCAACCTCGCGACTTACGGCACGCCGACCACCTCGACCGGGTGGAACTTCGCGGGTGCTGCGGAGCCGACGCTCGCGTTCCAGTTCGGGCTGGATGACACCGGCGCGACCAACGACGGTTCCCTCTCCACGCACGGGGGCGGCTCCTTCGTCAACTCGATCACCCAGGATGGGACGGCTACCGGCTCGCTGAGCGCCTGGTCTGTCGGGCCGGACGGGGTCATCACCGGGCAGTACTCGAACGGGGACGAGCGCGTGCTCGGCCAGGTCGTGCTGGCCGCGTTCGCCACCACCGACGGGTTGGAGCGCGCCGGCCAATCGCTCTACACCGCGACCGCCGCTGCCGGCGCGCCCGTGATCGGCGCGCCGAGCTCGGGAGGGTTCGGAACCCTCTACGGCTACGCGCTCGAGAAGTCCAACGTCGAGCTCGAAGACCAGTTCGTGATGATGATCAGCGCGCAGCGTTCGTATCAGGCCAACTCCAAGGTGATCAGCACCGCGGCCGACACGCTCTCGACCCTGATGAACATCGTGTAGTGCGGGGGGAGGCCGGGCTCACGTCCCGGCCTCAACTTTCGCGCACGGGATCCGATGAGGGGGATGCCCCTTCGGAGCCTTGATGTCGGAAGAACAAGCGGCTGCCGCCGCCCCCAAAGCCGCCACCAGCAAGAAGCCCATGATCATCGTGGGCGTTCTCGCGTTGGTGCTCGGCGGGGGCGGGGGGTTCGCCGGAGCGTCGTTTGCCGGTGGTGGCGCGGAGGCCCCGGCCGAAGGGGGGGAGCACGGAGAGGCCCCTGCCGAAGCCGCGGGCCACGGAGAGCCGCCGGCCGAGGGCGGTCACGGGGAACCGCCCGCCGAAGGAGGCCACGGAGAGGCCGCGCCGGCTCACGGCGCCGAAGGGAACGCCGAGGTCAAGATCGACCCCAACGGGGCGACGGTCATCGCGCTCGGTACGCCCTTCACCATCAACCTGCGCGGCTCGGGTGGCGGGCGGGTCCTCCGGATGGACGTCCAGCTCGAGGCGCTGGGCAAGGACAAGGACGTGATCACCGGTAAGGTGCCGGCGATTCGCGACACCATCCTCATCGCGACCTCAGACTATTCATGGAGCGAGCTCGAGGGCACCGACGGCAAGACCCGGCTGCGCGACGAGCTCCTGGCCCGGGTGAACGGCGTCACCACGCCCCTGGCGGTCCAAAAGATCTACTTCACGCAATTCGTCGTGCAGTGATGGCCGGAGAGGCGTTCGCCCGCTCGAGCTCGGCACCCATCGATCGGGAGGTGCAGAGCGCACTGCCGATGATCGAGGGCGCGTTTCGAGCCGCGGCGCGCGCCATGCGGGCCCGTCTGGTGACCCGCACCGGAAAGGACCTCGCAGTGGTCGTCTCCGATGTGCGCGTCGCCACCGCGCTCGAGTTGATGGACGGGGACATCGCCACCAGCACCGCGGTGTGGTGCCCGTTTCACTTCGGGCGTTCGGATCTCTCCGGCTTCGCCGTCATGGAGTGCCGGTTGCTCAGCCGGATCGTCGGTCGGCTGTTCGGGGACGGCGAGGCCATCCTCGGCGCCACCGAGGTGGAGCGCACCCTCTCCGAGGTCGAGCTCTCCATCGGCGGCCGTCTGTGCCGGGAGCTGTTCGACTCGCTCGAGCGAAACTGGCCCCCGCCGCATCCGCCTCGCTTCTTCTCGGGCGAGCTCTCGATGGGACGGCAGGGCGTCGCCGACCTTCCGGCGACCGCCCCGATGGTGGTGGCCGAGATCCGCTTCGGCCCCGAAGAGAACCCCCTGGGCATCCTGCAGTGCGCCATCCCCGGCGCGCTCGCCAAGGGCCTCTCGGGCAAGAAGACCCTGTCCGACAGCCGCCCGGACGCCTCGCGGGTCCTCAACTTCGATCGCCTGATGCCGGTGGAGGTCGACCTGGTCGTCGAGCTCGCCCGGATCGAGCTGAGCCTCCAGGTCCTCGAGAACCTCCAGGTTGGAACCGACCTCCTCCTGGGACAGGTGCACGAGCTCTCCGCCCGGGTGAACAGCTCGGTGTCCTTCTACGGCGAGGCCGGCACGGCGGGCGGCGTGCGCTCGTTCAAGATCGCGCGTCGTGTGGGGACGGCCTCAACTCTCGGGACCAAGGACCGATGAAGTGAAGCGGAGATACCATCCATGGGCGTGCGCTTCCTCCAGGACCTCCCGGTAGAGGTCGTCGTCGAGCTGGGTCGTACCCGCAAGACGATCCGTGAGCTGGCGTCGCTCGATCGGGAAGACGTCATCGACCTCGATCGGGCCTCGAGCGAGCCGCTCGACCTGGTGGTCGGCGGGCGGGTCCTCGCGCGCGGCGAAGTCGTGATGGTCGGGGACCGGATGGCGCTGCGGATCACCGAAGTGCTCGGCGACCCCGCGGAACGGAGCACGGGCTGATGTTCGCGCTCGTGCTCGCTGCAGCCGCCGGCGACGCCGATTTCGAGCGTTTGTTCGGTCCACTCCCCGCGCCTGAGGCGGATGTCGCGCCAGTCGCGGCGGCGGATCCGGTGGGCGCGACCTCCGCCCCCGTCGTCTCCAACGAGGCGGGTGTCGCCGTGGGCTACACGCCGACCCCGTACCAGCCGCCGGAGGTGCCGGGGTGGGCCCTGGCGCTCGGGGTGCTCGGCTTGGGCGGATCGGCCCTTTTTTGGATGAAGCGCCGCGCTGACAGCGTCCGGGCCGCGCCGCTCACCGTGCTGCACCGCCAGGCCATCGGCGATCGTTCGTCGCTGGTGCTGGTGGAGGTCGCGACCGGCGACGGGGAGCGCCGTCGGCTCCTGATCGGCACCGGCGGCGGGGCGCCGACTCTGGTGTCCGACCTGGGCGGCGGCTTCGACGACGTGGCGGACACGGCCCCGGCCAAGCCGACTCCGGTGTCGGCCCCGGTGGCACCCCAGACCGAAGCCGACCGGGCCGCGGCGCGGGCCGCCAACATCGCCGAGGAAGTGCTCAATGAACGGCGCAACCGGGGCCGTTGGCTCTCGGTTGCCGGGGAGGACGAATGATGCTGCTTCTCGTCGCGGCGGCCCTCGCCCAGAGCGTGGGCGACGCCGGCGGGGCGACCGGCATCGCCGCCGCCGGGGATGCGTTCTCCGGAGCCCTCGCCCAGGGAATGCAGGACGCTCCCGTGTCGGCGTCGGTCCGGATCCTCCTGATCCTCACCGGGATGAGCTTCCTCCCCGCGATGTTCGTGGTGATGACGCCCTTCGTCCGGTTCGTCGTGGTCTTCTCCATGTTGCGGCAGGCTCTGGGGCTCCAGTCCTCGCCCCCCAACCAGGTCATCATCGGGCTGTCCCTCTTCCTCACGCTGTTGGTCATGGGACCTACCTTCGAGCGCTCCTACACGGACGGGCTGGCGCCCCTGATGGAGGGCACCATGGAGCCCGGGGCGGCGTTCGACGCGGCGCTGAGACCGATGCGGGAGTTCATGCTCGGCAACACCCGGCGCTCGGACATGGCCACCATCCTCGAGGCCGCCCGCCAGGGCCCGCCCGACAACATCGCCGACCTGGGCACGCCGGTCATCGCCAGCGCCTTCGTGCTCTCCGAGCTGAAGACCGCGCTGATCATCTCGGTCTACGTGTTCATTCCTTTCCTGGTGATCGACCTCGTCACGAGCTCCGTCCTGATGGGGCTCGGCATGATGATGCTCCCGCCGGTCACGGTCTCGTTGCCCTTCAAGATCATCGTGTTCGTGCTCATGGACGGGTGGGGTCTCCTCGTGCGCGACATGGTCGCTGGGATCAACCGATGAACTTCGGCGACGTGGTCATGATCGGGCAGGACGCCCTGGCGATGGTCCTGGTGCTGGGGGCGCCCGCGCTGGGGGCGGCGGTGGTGATCGGCACGGGCGTGTCGCTGATCCAGGCGGTCACCCAGATCCACGAGCAGACGCTTACCTTCCTGCCCAAGCTCATCGTGGTGGGCGGGGTGCTGGTGTTCTCCTCGGGCTGGATGCTCGAGCAGATGGTGGCCTACTCCGAGGCGTCCTTCGCGCGAATTCGGGACGTCGGCTCCGAATGATCGGCGTCCTCGTCGGCGGGCTGTGTGTGTTCTCGCGGCTCGCGGGGCTGTTCATGGTCCTTCCGGGTATCGGCGGCCCTGGCGTGCCGATGCTCGCGCGCATGGGCTTCGCGCTCCCGCTCACGATCGTGTTGCTGCCCGCCTACGGCCGGGTCGACATCCCGCTGACCGTCATCGGGCTGCTGGGGTCGGTCGTCACCGAGGCGGTCATCGGCCTCGCGACCGGGACGGTGGTGGCGTTCGTGTTCGGCGCCGTCGGCATGGCCGCAGACCTGATCGGCGGCCAGATGGGCCTGCAGGCGGCGGCGATGATCGACCCGATCTCGGGCGTCAACAACGGCACGATGGGCGCGCTGGTCACCTGGGTGGCCACGGGCGTCTTCTTCGGCACCGACCGGCACCTCGCGTGCGTGGTCGCCCTGGGTCGGTCCTTTCAGGTCCTCCCGATCGGCCAGGCCACGCATCTCTGGCAGGCGGGTGGGGTCGTCCTCGAGGTGGCGTCGGCGTCGTTGATCGCGGGCGTCCAGCTCGCCGGGCCGCTCATCTTGTTCGTGTCGATGGTGAACCTGGGCCTCGCCTTGCTGGGCCGGATGGCCCCCAACCTCAACCTGTTCTTCGGAGTCGGACACACGCTCACGGTCATCGTCGGCGTGGTGCTCGTCGGCGAGATGCTCCCGACCCTGATGGACACCTGGCTGCACTTCGTGGACGACGCCGGCTTCCAACGCCTCGGCGATCTGTGGCGGAGCATCGAGTAGCGGATGTCCGACCAGGAAAAGACCGAAGACGCATCCGACAGACAACAGGAGAAATTCAGAGAGCAGGGAAAGGTCCCCACCTCGCGGGAGCTGCTCTCGGCCTTCGCGATGTGCGCCGGACTCGGTTCTCTGGCCGTCGCCTTCCCGATGTTCGGCGAGGGATTGGCGGCGCTCGGGTCCACCCTCCACGGGTTCATCCCGGACGGGGAGCTGAGCTTCCCCGAGGTGCGGTACACGGTGTTCCTGGTCGGCACCCTGCTGGGCCCCCCGCTCTTGGTGGTGCTGGCGGGACCGGCGGTGGTGTCGGTGTTCAGCGGCCTGGTGTTGACCGGCTTCAACACCTCCTTCGACCCGTTGACCCCCGACATCGAGCGGCTCGACCCCTTCACCAACTTCAAATCGAGCTTCTTCTCCACCACGCCGTTGGTCACGCTCGCCAAGAGCCTCCTGGTCGGGGCGGCGATGGTCTGGGCGGTGTGGGAGGGGCTGAAGGCGCACGTCGACGCCATCCCCATGCTCGGGCAGCTCTCGCCCGGCGCCCAGCTCGGCCACGCCGGGGAGGTGGTGTCGTCCATCCTCCAGCGCGCGTTGCCCGCCGCGGTGGCCATCGGCGCGCTCGACTACCTCTACCAACGGTGGAAGTCGGGCGAGGACATGAAGATGTCCAAGCAGGAGGTCAAGGACGAGAACAAGGACAGCGAAGGCGACCCGCAGATGAACGCGCGCCGGAAGGCGCGTGGACGTCAGATCGCGAGCGGGAGCGCGGTGCGGAACGTGGCCAAGGCGGACGTGGTGATCACCAACCCGACCCACTACGCGGTGGCCATCCGCTACCGGAAGGACGAGAACGCGGCGCCCCTGGTCGTGGCCCTCGGGGTGGACGCGGTCGCGCTGAGGATGCGGGCCGAGGCGACCCGCCACGACGTCCCGGTGATCGAGAACCGGCCGCTGGCGCGGGCCCTCTTCGCCCAGAGCCGGGCGGGGCTGCCTATCCCGCGGGAGTTCTACCAGCCGGTGGCCCAGGTGCTGGCCGTGGTCTACCGGCGCCGGAAGGGCCGGAAGCCCACCAACTGACAAGCGCCCCGGTTCGGGGCATGTTGGCGGGGATGTTCCCTCCCTGTCCCTTTCCGGCCCAACTGGCCGCGCTGGAGGCCCCCCTCGTGGCGCCCGCCGCCACCACCGGCGCCAAGACCGACCGGGACGCCTTCGGGGCGTGGCCCCACGAGCGGGGGTCCGCGAACTTCGTGGTGAAGTGGGGCAACTCCGGGGGCGTCGAAGCCGGCGACGCCGACGTGGTCCTGGACCTGTTCGAGGCGTCCCGGTCGGTCTTGGCGCCGGTGGTGGCGGCGGGCGCCACGAGGGGGGCCTCCAGCGCGGCCAGTTGGGCCGGAAAGGGACAGGGAGG
>JAYVAS010000235.1:0-16170 GCA_043750895.1 Pseudomonadota bacterium | reverse complement strand
CGCGCCGGTCCGGACCACCACGGCGGTGGCCGTCCCACTCACCACGTGCGTCCCGAACCAGAGCGAGCCCGTTCGGCCTGCCAGCGGGGTGTCGGCCGGCACCGCACCGGGGGTCTTCTCGGTCGGCAGGGATTCGCCGGTGAGGGCCGCCTCGTCGACCTGGAGCGCGTTGGCCAACAACAGGACGAGGTCGGCGGGGACCAGGTTGCCGGCGCGCAGGTGGACGAGGTCCCCGGGCACCACGTCGCCGACCGGGACCTCCTGTTCCAAGCCGTTCCGGACCACGGTGGTGCTCACCGCCACGCGGGCGAGCAGGCTCGCGACGGCGCGCCCGGCCGCGCGCTCCTGCCAGAAGCCGATGCTCACGCTCAGGACGACGATGCCCACGATGATCCACGCATCCGTCCCCGAACCGACCACAAACGAGAGGGCGGCCGCCGCCACCAACAACAGCAACATCGGGCTGGAGAGCTGGCCCCACAGCAGCGCGAGATCGGTGGTTCGACCCGACCGGGCCATCCGGTTGTGGCCGTAGCGCGCCCGTCTGGTGACCACGGCGGCATCGGTCAGGCCGCTCTGATCGCACCCGAGCGCGGCACACACGGCGGCCGGCGACGAGCTCCAGCTCTCGTCGAGGATCGGCTCCGGCGCGTCGTGCTTGTTTTCGTGGTTCACGGGTCCTCGGCCCCTCCTACGTCAATGTAAGGCTTCGGCGCGTCGCGCTTCGGCGCGTCGCGCTTCGGCGCGTCGCGCCTCGGCGCCGCATCTCGGCGTCGCCCCACCGTCGCCGCGCGGCCAGCGTGGCCCGCGGCTTGCATAGGGGTCGAACCGAGTTCCCCCCTCGCACCAGCCGCTGCTCCGGAACCGCCGATGAACCACTCCTCCCTGCGCCTCCGCCGCCTCGGCATCGACACCTACCGGCAGCCCGTCGTCTACATGCGCGCCGACTGCCATGTGTGCCGCTCCGAGGGGTTCGAGGCCCAGGCGCTGGTCGAGGTGCACGCCGGCGGGCGCTCGATCCTCGCCGTGCTGAACGTCGTCACCTCCGACCTGCTCGGCGCCGACGAGGCGTCGCTCTCGGACTACGCGTGGCGCGCGCTGGAGGCCCAGGACGGCGACCGGGTCACCTTCCGGCACCCGCCGACGCTGGAGTCCTTCTCCCACGTACGCGCGAAGATGTACGGTCAGCGTCTCGACGACGCCGCCTTCGCCGGCATCATCGGCGACGTCGCCGCCGGTCGGTACTCCGACGCCCACATCGCCGCCTTCCTCGCCGCGGGCGCGGGCAACCGCCTCGACGTCGGGGAGATGGTCTCGTTGACGCGGGCCATGTTGGCCACCGGGGAGCGGCTCCACTGGGGCCCCCCGGTCGTACTCGACAAACACTGCGTCGGCGGGCTCCCCGGAAACCGGACCACCCCCATCGTGGTGGCCATCGTGGCCGCCGCCGGCTTCACGATCCCCAAGACGTCCTCGCGGGCGATTACCTCCCCCGCCGGCACCGCCGACACGATGGAGACCCTGTGTCCGGTGGATCTGGACATCGCCGCCATGCGCCGGGTCGTCGAGCGGGAAGGGGGGTGTGTGGTCTGGGGCGGGGCGATGCGGCTCTCCCCGGTCGACGACTTCCTGATCCGGGTGGAGAAGCCCCTCGACATCGACAGCGACGGGCAGCTCGTCGCGTCCATCCTGTCCAAGAAGGCGGCCGCCGGGGCTACCCACGTGCTGCTCGACCTGCCGGTCGGGCCGACGTCCAAGGTCCGCACCCCCGAGACGGCGGCGATTCTGGCGCGGGACCTGACGGAGGTCGGGCGGGCGATGGGCCTGACGGTCCGCGCCGTGCTCACCGACGGCAGGCAGCCCGTCGGGCGGGGAGTGGGCCCGGCCCTCGAAGCGCTCGACGTGCTCGCGGTGCTCCGCGGCGACCACGATGCCCCCGCCGACCTGCGCGAACGCGCCCTGCTCGTCGCCGCGGGCGTGCTCGACCTGGCGCCCGGCGCGAGCCCCGGCGCGGGAGCCATCACCGCGCGAGACATCCTCACCGACGGTCGGGCGTGGCGGAAGTTCCAGGCGATCTGCGAGGCCCAGGGTGGGCAACGGACTCCCCCCACCGCACGCCATCGCACGGACGTGGTGGCCCTCCACACCGGGCGGGTCACCGGCGTCGACAACCGCCGCCTCGCCCGCGTCGCCAAGCTCGCCGGCGCGCCCGACGCCCGAGCCGCGGGCCTCTCCTTCCACACCCCGATCGGGACCGAGGTCGTCGCCGGTCAACCGTTCTACACCCTGCACGCCGACGCCCCCGGCGAGCTCGACTACGCCCTGGCCTACGCCCACGCGCACCCCTACATCGTGGAGGTCACGTGATCCTCGCCTTCCCCGGCGACGAGGGCTTCGCCGCCCGGCTCGGCGACGTCCTCCACCTGGACGTGCACACGTTCCCCGACGGTGAGACCCGCGTGCGGGTGCCGCCCGCCGTGGCGGGACGGGACGTCGTCCTGGTCGCGTCGCTCCACCGTCCCGACCCGAAGTTCCTGCCGCTCGCCTTCGCCCTGGCGACGATCCGCCGGCTCGGCGCTCGTCGGGTGCGCCTCGTGGCGCCCTACCTCTGCTACATGCGCCAGGATCGGGCCTTCGCCCCCGGCGAGGCGGTGAGCGCCGACATCGTCGCCGGGCTGCTCTCCGGGCTCTGCGACGGGGTGATCACGGTGGACCCGCACCTGCACCGGGTGCTCTCCCTGGACACGATCTACGCCGTCCCGGCGGTGGCCGTCCACGCCGCGCCCGCCCTGTCCGCGTGGGTGGCCCAGCACGTGCCCCACGCCCTGATCGTGGGCCCCGACGGCGAGAGCGCGCAGTGGGCCGAAGGGGTCGCCCGGGGCGCCGGAGTGCCCTCGACGGTGCTGCAGAAGGTCCGTCACGGCGATCGCGACGTCGAGGTCACCGTCCCCGACCTCCACCGCTGGCCCGGTCGTACGCCGGTGTTGGTGGACGACATCGTCTCCACGGCCAGGACCATGGGGGCCGCCGCCCGGCACCTGCGCGCGGCCGGTGCGCCGCCGCCGATCGCCCTCGTCGTGCACGCCCTGTTCGCCCCGGGGGCCGCGGAGGAGCTCGCGGCCGCGGGTGTGGGCCGCGTCGTCAGCTGCAACACCGTGCCCCATCCGAGCAACACCATCGATGTGGCCCCGCTCGTGCGGTCCGCCCTCCGGGAGTCCCCATGAACCTCGTCCTACCGTTCTCCGCCCTCACCCTCGCTGACGTCCCGCGTGTGGGCGGGAAGAACGCGTCCCTGGGTGAGATGGTCCGCGCGCTCGCGCCGCGGGGGGTCCGCGTCCCCGACGGTTTTGCGACCACCGCCGACGCCTTCCGCGCCTTCCTCGCCGTCGGCGGCCTCAAGGAGCGCATCGTGGGCATGCTCGCCGGGCTCGACCTCCAGGACACCGACGCGCTCGCCCGGACCGGTCAGGCCGTCCGCGAGGCGATCCTCGCCAGCCCCCTGCCCGCCGACCTCGAACGCGCCGTACTCGACGCCTACCGCGCGCTCAGCGCCGGCGTGGAGGGGGGGGTCGACGTCGCGGTCCGGTCCTCCGCCACCGCCGAGGACCTCCCGGACGCGAGCTTCGCCGGCCAACAGGAGAGCTTCCTCAACGTCCGCGGCGACACCGCGTTGCTGGACGCCGTGCACCGTTGCATCGCCTCGCTGTACACCGACCGGGCCATCTCCTACCGGGTGGACAAGGGCTTCATCCACGACGCCGTGGCGCTCTCGGTCGGCGTCCAGCGTATGGTGCGCGCCGACCTCGCGTGCTCGGGCGTGATGTTCTCGATCGACACCGAGACCGGCTTCCGTGACGTGGTGCTCGTCACCGGCGCCTGGGGACTCGGGGAGACGGTGGTCCAGGGATCGGTGAACCCCGACGAGTTCGTGGTGTTCAAGCCGACCCTGGGGCGTGGACTCGCGCCGATCCTCCAGAAGACCCTCGGCTCCAAGGAGCTGAAGATGGTGTACCGACCCGGGGGGACGCGCGGCACGCGGACCGTGTCGACCCCCCAGGCCGAGCGGGACACCTTCGTGCTCAGCGACGACGAGGTGCTCACGCTGGCCCGCTGGGCCTGCGTGATCGAGGACCACTACTCCGCGCTCCGCGGCGTCCACACCCCGATGGACATGGAGTGGGCCAAGGACGGGCGCACCGGGGAGCTGTTCATCGTCCAGGCGCGGCCGGAGACGGTGGAAGCGCGGCGTGATGCGGACGTGCTGGAGCGCTGGGTGCTCGACGGCGTCGGCGACACCCTGCTGGTCGGCCGGGCGGTGGGTGGCCGCATCGGCAGCGGGCCGGTGCGCGCGGTGACCGACGTCCACCACCTCTCCGAGTTCCAGGAGGGGGAGGTGCTCGTCGCCGATCGGACCGATCCCGATTGGGAGCCGATCATGAAGAAGGCCTCTGCGATCGTGACCAACCGCGGGGGCCGCACCTGCCACGCGGCGATCGTCAGCCGGGAGCTGGGGATCCCGGCGGTGGTCGGCGCGGGGGACGCCACCGGGACGCTGGTGGCCGGTGAGCCGGTGACCGTCGCCTGCGACCTCGGCGACGAGGGGCGCGTGCTCCGGGGGGCCGTGCCCTTCCACGTCGAGCGCACCCCGCTGGGCGACCTGGTGCGGCCGCGCACGAAGATCATGATGAACGTCGGCAATCCGGCCGAGGCGCTGCGCCTGTCCCGCCTCCCGAACGACGGGGTGGGCCTGACCCGCCTCGAGTTCATCATCAACAACTGGATCGGGGTCCACCCCAAGGCGCTGCTCGACTTCGACACCCTCGCTCCCACGCTCCGCAGGCGGATCGCCGAAGCGGCGCGCGGCTTCACGCCCGGCCCCGACTGGTTCGTGGAGCGCCTCGCCCACGGCGTGGGGACCATCGCCGCCGCGTTCTACCCGCGCCCGGTGATCGTTCGCCTCTCGGACTTCAAGACCAACGAGTACGCCCACCTGCTGGGCGGCGAGGCCTACGAGCCGCACGAAGAGAACCCGATGATCGGCTTCCGCGGGGCGTCACGCTACTACGACCCCCGCTACCGGGACGCGTTCGCGCTGGAGTGCCGGGCGTTGCTCCGGGTGCGCAAGGACATGGGGCTCACCAACGTCACGGTGATGGTGCCGTTCTGCCGCACCCCCGAGGAGGGCCGGCTGGTCATCGCCGAGATGGCGAAGCACGGGCTCGTGCAGGGGGAGGACGGACTCGAGGTCTACGTGATGTGCGAGATCCCGTCCAACGTCGAGCTGGCCGCGGAGTTCGCCGAGGTGTTCGACGGGTTCTCCATCGGGAGCAACGACCTGACCCAGCTCATCCTCGGCGTCGACCGCGACTCGGAGTCGGTGGCCCACCTCTTCGACGAACGAAACCCGGCGGTCACGCGCGCGATCGCGCGGGCGATCAAGGCCGCGCACGCCCGGGGACGGAAGATCGGCATCTGCGGCCAGGCCCCGAGCGACCACCCGGACTTCCTCGCGTTCCTCGTAGCCGAAGGGATCGACTCGATCTCGCTGAACCCCGACACGGTGTTGAGCGGAACGCTGGCCGCCCTCGCCGCGGAGGCGGGTCGGTAGCGGGCGCGCCCCCCTCGGGCTGAACGGCCCCGCACCGCGGACAGGCTCAGGGTCCGCACGTCCCCCGGTACGCGTCCCATCGGGTCACGCCCACGGCCGCGTCGTCGCAGGAGGTCTGGGTGAGGACCAGGTCGGGGAGTCCGTCCCCGTCGAGGTCGAACACGCTGTAGGCGAGGTCGGCGGCGTAGGGTTGGGCCCCGTCCGCGCAGCTCTCTCCGCCGTAGGTCTGGGCGGTCTGGTACCACGAGGCGGTGCGGCGGAGCGGGGTGGGGGGGAGCGTCCAGTCGACGGCGGTGGGGTCGAACCCGGCGCCGGTGTTGGGGTAGACCGCCCAATGGTCGACGCCGACGTCGGGATCGCCGCAGGTGTCCAACGATTCGACCACATCGGGAAGGCCGTCGCCGGTCAGGTCGGTCGTGGTGTAGTACCAACCGGCGGTGCCGGGCTGGCTGCCGTCGGCGCAGGTCTCACCGGCGGAGGCGGCCGAGGTCTGGGACCACGGGTGGTCCCCGGAGATCGACCCGGCGGGGAGGGGCCAGTCGACGGCGCCGGTGTCGAATCCCGCGCCGCGGTTGGGGTAGACGGCCCAGTGGTCGGCGCCGATCGCGGGGTCGGTGCAGGTGTCCCAGGTGTAGACGAGGTCGGGCGCGGCGTCCCCGGTGAGGTCGAAGGTCGTGAAGGAGGCCCCGGCGCTGCGGGACTGGGTCCCGTCGGCGCAGGTGGCGCCGGACACGGAGAGGGAGGTCGTTGCGAAGGGGGTGTCTCCGCCCACCGCGGCGCGGGGCAGGCTCCACCGGGCGGCGACCGCGTCGAAGCCGGCGCCGGTGTTCTCGTTCACCTGCCAATGGTCCACGCCCAGGTCGGCGCTGGTGCAGGCGTCGCGGGTGGTGACGAGGTCCACCCGGCCGTCGCCGGTGAGGTCGAAGACGCTGTAGTTCCAGGCGGCGCTTCGGGGCTGGGTCCCGTCGGCGCACGTCCGGGTGGTATCGGAGCGCGAGGTCTGATCGTAGGGGCCGGGGTCGGAGACGGGGGCGACCGGCAACGCCCAGGCGGTGGGGGACCGGTCGAACCCGGCGCCGTGGTTCACGTAGACGTTCCAACGTTCGGTCCCGATGGCGGCGTCGGTGCAGGTGTCATCGGTGACGACGAGGTCCGCCCGCGCGTCCCCGGTGAGGTCGAACACGCTGTACCGCCAGTCCGCCGCGCCGGCGTTGCTGCCATCGGCGCAGGTATTTCCCGCCGCGTCCTGGCTGGGTTGGTACCACGGATTGGTCCAATCCACGGAGGCCTGCGGAACGGGCCACGCGATGGGGGAGGCGGCGTACCCGGCGCCGGTGTTCTCGTAGACGGCCCAGTGCGTGGTGCCGACGTCGGTGTCGGTACAGGTGTCCTTGAACACCACGAGGTCGGCGCGCCCGTCCCCGGTGAGGTCGAAGGTGGACCAGTACCAGTCGGCGTCTCGAGCGTAGCTGCCGTCGGCGCAGGTGTTGTCGTAGGTGGCCTGGGAGAGTCGGGACCAGGGCGTCTCCCAATCCACGGGGGCGGTGGGGAGGGGGTACGGGGTCGGGCTGGTCTCGAATCCGACCGCGGTGCACGGCGGCTCGGTGTCGGTGTAGGTGTCCGCGTCGGTGTCGGCGTCGGTGTCGGTGTCCGTGTCCGCGTCGGTGTCGGTGTCGGTGTCGGGCTCCGTGGCCGTGTCCGTCTTCTCGTAGGGGTCCTGGTCGCCGATGTAGCTGGTGCAGCCGGCGAAGAGCAGGCCGAGGGAGATGACCGGGTTCGGGGTGGTCATTCGGTTTCTTTATCGGGGATCGTCGCGTCTCGGCGGGTGTGGTACCGTATTCGAACGCGGAGGTAGCCATGTCCATGGCGCGCAAACTGGGGAAGGGGCTGGGCGTCATGGCCCTGGGGTTGGTGGTGATCGGCGCGGGCGGGTACGTCTGGGCGGGGCACGCGGCCGATGCGTACCTGGCACGGACCTACGAGGCCCACCGCCAGGGATTCCCAATCCCGTTCCCGCTCACCGAGGCGGAGATCGCCCAGCTACGGGCCGAGCGGAGCCCGCCGGACGACCCGAGCCTCACGTCGGTGTCCGTCGGTTCGGACGGGGCGCCGGCGGCGGACTCCCTTGCCGGGATCGATCTGGACGCCCTGGCGCGAGAACGGGCGATCGCCCGCGCGAAGCACCTCCTCGACGCTCGCTTCCCTTGCGTCGAGTGCCACGGCACCGACTTCGGTGGGGGCACGATGATCGACGACCCGGCCATCGGCGTGGTGTTGGGGCCCAACCTGACCACGGGGGCCGGCAGCGTGACCCTGACCTACACGGCCGAGGACTGGGATCGAAAGGTCCGGCACGGGCTCGGTCCCAGCGGGGTGAGCGGGCCGATGCCGTCGGAGGACTTCTTGGGGATGTCCGACCAGGAGCTCTCCGACATCGTCACCTACATCCGATCCCTCCCCCCGGTGGACAAGCAGGTTCCCCTTCCGACGTTGGGCCCCCTCGGTCGTATCCTCATGGCCACCGGGCAGATCCCCACCACGGGTGATTCGATCAAGGTCCAACGTACCGAGCACCCGCTGGGCCCCCCCGTGGCGGCCCCGACGGCCGAGTTCGGCGAACACCTCCTCACGGTGTGCACGGGGTGTCATCGCGCCAACTTCGAAGGGGGGCCGATCCCAGGGGGCCCGCCCGACTGGCTCCCCGCGGCGAACCTGAGCCCACACGAACAGGGACTGAAGGGGTGGACCGAGGCGGACTTCGTCCGCGCGTTGCGTGAGGGGAAGAAGCGGGACGGGTCGCCCCAAGGGGTGCCCATGAACCTGATTCCCAAGTACGCCGCCAACATGACCGACACCGAGTTGACCGCGATGTGGATGGCGCTCCAGGCGATGCCGCCGGTGGCCGACGGGGACTGAGGCGGCGGCACGCCATTTGCATGAAGATCGATCGAGGAAACCCCCATGAATGTGTCTCGCTTCGGTGCCGTGCTGGCCCTGCTGGTCGTCCTCGCCGCTCCGACCCCGCCGGCGCACGCGGAAGACGCCCCCGAGTCGGGCGCGCGGGGCGAGCAGACCACCCCCCCCAAGAAGAAGGTCCGGCCCGCCCGGAAGCCCAAGGCGATGCCGGCGGCGAAGCCGGTCGCACCGGCGGAGTCCGAGCCGGCCGACAAGAAAGTCCCCCGGGGGGTCCCGGCCGAGCCGAAGCAGTCACCGCCGCGCGCGGACCCCGCTCCGATCAGGAAGGCGACGCCGGCCCCGGCGCAGAAGGAGTCCGTCGCGCGCCCGGAGGTACGCATGCCGGTCGACCATCCCCGCACCGACGCCGAGGGCCACCGCTCGGGCCCGCCCCCGGCGGCGCGCAGCTCCGACCATCGCTACGCGCGCCCCGCGCCGCATACGCATCGCACCCACCCCGACGCGCGCCATCCGCCCCCCGCGCACGGGTGGTACAGCGGCTGGTACCACCACTGGTGGGTGCACCCCTGGTACCGGTGGACCCACGCGACGGTCGCGGTGGTGTGGTTCGACTTCCGCGTGGACCCCTGGGTGGATGCGTGGGCTCCTCCGGCACGCTCCGGGTGGGTCTGGGTCCCCGGCTACTGGATCGACTCCCATTGGATCCCCGGCCATTGGCGACCGGTGTCCAACCCGCCGCCCCCGCGCGGTGCCGCCTGGGTGTGGGTGCCCGGCTGGTGGATCGGTCCGGTCTACATCGAGGGGTACTGGCGGCTCGATCGTCGTTCCGACGGGGATTGGGTGTGGGTCGACGGCATGTGGCTCCCCGACGGGACCTACGTCTGGGGCTACTGGGCTCCCGCGGCCGCGTCGCCCGAGGGGTACGTGTGGGAGCCCGGCTTCTGGGACGGCGAGGTGTGGGTGGAGGGCTTCTGGCGGCCGGTCGCCCGCCCCGGCTACCGCTGGGTGTCGGCCCGCTACGGCGACGATGGGATCTACCGGGCGGGCTACTGGGAGCCGGTGGAGGCGCGCCCCGGGAGCGTCTGGGTGCCGGGCTGGTTCGACGGGAACAGCTGGCAGGCCGGCTATTGGGTCGACGAGCGGGTGTACCAGACCACCGACCCTTCCGCCTACGTGCCGGCCGAGGGCTGGGACGACTACGGCGACACCGCCGGTGAGGCGGCCTCCGAGGACCCCGTCGCGATCCCGGCCCGGTAAGTTTTCGGCTGCCGCCGGGCGCGCCGGCTGTCGGGTTCCACCCACCCGGGTGTGCGAATTCGCACCAGCTGCGCCTTCGCGCCGGGTTACGGGCGGGCACCGAGTCGCCCCCGAGTCCGACCGATGACCCCCCTCCCGCTCCTGGACGAGCTCGCGGTCATCGCGACCCTCGCGGTCGCCGTGACCCTGCTGCTCGCCCGGCTGCAGCTCCCGACGGTGGCAGGGCTCCTGGTGGCCGGGGCGATGCTGGGTCCTTACGGCCTCGCGCTGGTGGACGACGTCCACGCTCTGGAGATCCTCGCCGAGGTCGGCGTCGTCCTCCTCCTCTTCTCCATCGGGCTCGAGTTTTCGCTCGCACGGCTGCGCGACATCTTCAAGCAGGTCGCCGCGGGCGGGATCATCCAGGTGGGCGCGACGGCGTTGGTCATCGGCGTGGTGGCCCGGGCGCTGGGGCAACCGGTGAGCGCGAGCGTGTTCTACGGCTTCGTGTTCGCGCTCTCCAGCACCGCCATCGTCCTGCGCGCGCTCTCCGAGCGTCGGGAGTTGGACGCGCCCCACGGCCGCATCATCGTCGGCACGCTCGTATTCCAGGACCTCTGCGTGGTGCCGATGGTGCTCATCGTCCCGCTCCTCGGCGCGGCGGGTGACGGTGGGTCGGTGGCCTCCCAGATCTCCTGGGCGATGGTGGAGGCGGCGGCGGTCGTGGTGGGCGTGGTGGTCGCCTCGCGCTTCGTCGTCCCCCGGGTCCTGGACCTGGTGGACGCGAGCCGCAGCCGCGAGATGTTCCTGCTCGCCATCCTCGGGCTCTGTCTGGGCACGGCGTGGCTCACCTCCCTCGCCGGCCTCTCCCTCGCGCTGGGCGCGTTCCTCGGCGGCATGGTGGTCGCGGACACGGAGTACGGCCACCGCGCCATGGGCGAGATCCTGCCCCTCCGCGACGCCTTCGTGAGCCTGTTCTTCGTGTCGCTGGGGATGCTCTTCGACGTCCGAGTGGTCGTCGGCGAGCCGATCCTGGTCGGCCTCATGCTGGGGGGCTTCCTCTTCGTGAAGGGCGCGATCGCCACCCTCGCGGCGATGGCGATGCGTTTCCCGGCGCGGGTTGCCTGGCTCGCCGGCGTGGGCCTGGCCCAGTTCGGTGAGTTCGGCTTCGTGCTGACCCGACTCGCCGAGAGCAACGGGGTGATCGAGGCGGACGCCGTCGCCCCCCTGCTCGCCGCCGGCATCCTCTCCATGTTCCTGACCCCGGTGCTGGTCCGGCTCGCGCCGCACGTCACCGCGGGCGAGCGGCTGCTTGCCCCTCTCGAGCGCCTCATCGGGGTACGCAGCATCGACGACGCCGACGTCCATGCCCCTCTCGCGGGGCACGTGGTGGTGGTCGGCTTCGGGCTCGCCGGCCAGGTGGTGGCGGGGGCGCTCCTCGCGGCGGGCCAGCCGTGCGTGGTGCTGGACCTCGGTGCGGAGAACGTCCGGCGCGGCAAGGCGCTCGGCCTGCCGGTGTACTACGGCGACGCGACGAGCATCGAGGCCCTCCACCACGCCCACGTGGACAAGGCGCGCCAGGCGGTGTTGCTCACCAACGACCCCCAGTCGATCCGCCGCGTGATCGCCGCCATCCGCCAGGTGGCCCCGGGGCTGCCCATCCTCGCCCGCACTCACTACCTCTCCGAGCGCGCCGGACTCCTCGCGAGCGGCGCCTCCGAGGTGATGGCCGAGGAGGTGGAGGGCGCGGTGGAGGTCGTGGCGCGGGTGCTGCGGGGGCTCGACCTGCCACGCAACCTCATCGACGAGCGGGTGCGGGCGGTGCGGGCCGAGACCCAGAGCTCCGACCGGCGCCCCACGGTGCCGCGCCGTCGGCTGGGAGAGATGGCGCACCTCGACGACCTCAAGATCGAGACCGCCTGGGTCCGCCCCGGCGGGCGGGCCGACGGGCAGTCGGCGGTCTCTCTCCACATCCGGGCCCGGACCGGCGCCACCGTGGTGGGCCTGCGACGCGGCGGGACGCTGACCGAGTTCGACCCGAACGCGCCGTTCCAGCCCGGCGACGCGGTGTTCCTCGTGGGTACCGGGGAGGCCCTGGAGCGGGCCATGGCGGAGTTCGACGCGACGCCCGAGCCGGCGTGAAACGCGCCCGGTGCGCGGGGGCGCCGCGGCGCGCGTCCGTATCAGGTCGGGACGCCCCGTTCACTCCCCGCGCAGCCCGTCCAGAAACCGGTGGAGCTCCGCCCCGCTGTACGGCTTGCGGAGAATCCGGTCCGGATGTTCGCGGAGGAACATCTGCCCCTCGGGCGATACCGCCCCCCCGGTGACGAAGCCGATCCGGCTGGCCGCCGTCGGATCCTCCGCGCAGATCCGGTTGTAGAGCTCGACCCCGGAGATCCCTGGCATCATCACATCGAACAACCCGACGTCGAAGCGTTGTTCTCGCCACGCCCGCTGGGCCGCGGCCCCGTCCGCAGCCTCCACGAGGTCGCACTTGTCCCGCAACCAACGGGCCAGCGCCGCGCGGGCCATCGGGTCGTCGTCCACGAGCAGCACGCGGGGCCGCTCGGTGCGCGCGCTCTTGGGCTTCGGGGCGCGCGGCAGGGTCACGGTGAAGGTGGTGCCCACGCCCAGCTCCGTCCGCACGGTGAGCGCACCCCCGAACCCGGCCACGATCCCGTGGCACACCGACAACCCGAGGCCCGTCCCGACGCCAGGCGGTCGGGTCGTGAAGAACGGCTCGAAGATCCTCGGCAGCACCTCGGGGGCGATGCCGGTGCCGTTGTCCTCCACCTCGAGCACCGTCTTGCCGCCGTTCTCGTAGCAGCGCACGGTGATCTGGGTCTGCTCCGGATCGCGGTCGGGGAGCGCCTGGAGCGCATTCTGGAGCAGGTTGATCACGATCTGCCCGAGAGCCGATTCGGTCGCGACGGCGAACGCATCGGTGGTCTCCACGACCAACCGCGCCCGCCCCTGGATGCGACTCCGCATCAAGCGCGCCGACCCCTCGACCACCTCCCGCACGTTCACCGTCGCCCGCTCCGGCTGCTGCCCCGAGAACAGTTGCAGGTCCTTCACGATCGCGGCGATGCGGTCGGCGCCGGTCGTGGCGTCCGCGAGCGCCTGCTCGGCGTCGGCGCTCAGCTGCGCCGACTCCAGCTCCGCCGCCAGGTAGGAGAGGTTCCCGATGACGTACGCCAGTGGATTGTTGAGTTCGTGTGCGAGGCCGGCCGCCATGGTGCCCGCGGTGAGCAGTCGCTCCCTGCCGGCGGCGAGCTGCCCGGCGGCGTCCCGCTCCGCCAGCATTTCGTTGAAAACGTGGCCCAACGCGGCGACCTCGTCGCTCCCCGTCACCACCACCCGCCGCCCCGAAGTTGGGCCCTGTCCCGCGTCGCGGGCGGCGTCGGCGAGCGTTCCAATCCGGTGTACCGCCCGGCGGAGCCCGAGGAGCACCGCGCTCAGCACCAGGGCCGCCGTCGCGAGGGTGATCACCCCGACGTTGAAGGCCGTTTGTCGCGCCCGGGCCGTCGCGCGCCGCGGGCGCTCGATGGTCGCGAGCACCGGTGGCGACCCGCCGGGGCTGACCAGCGGGGCGTCGGTGATCAGCGTGTCCTCGGGGGTGGGTAGGCCGGTGCGCAGCTGCAGCCCGGTTTGAGGACCGAGGTGGACTCGAACACCCAACTCGGCCTCCATGACTTGGAGCGTGCTCCCATCGATCGGCGACGCGAAGGCCAGCCAGCCGTTGACGGACTCCAGCTGGTTGGTCGGGGTGATCGCTTGGGCCGCGACGATGTAGCTTTTACCTTCGACCTGGACGATCCCACCGGCGCGGTGATCGGGTCGGTCGTGGGCCGACTCGGCCGCCCGCCGGAGCGCATCTGCCAGCCGGCGATCGGCCGGGCGCATCGGCTGGTCGGGGGCCAGCACGCTCCCGGTGGTGACCGTCGCGCCCGAGGCATCCGTCACCAACAGCGCTTCCACGCCCAGGTCGTACAACCCATTCGGGTTGAGGTTCTCGTCGAAGTAGGCCTGGCTCGGATTGGCCACGTACGCGTAGGTGTCGGTCCAGTTGGCGTAGTCGCCGGTGATCCGCGCCAGGCTCCGCGTGAGCCCGCTGAACGCCGAACTCAGGCGCACCGCGTCCGCGCGGGCTTCGTGGGCCTCGAGCTCGGCCGCGCTCGCGAGTACGTCCTTTCGGACCAGGTAGGTGGTGAGGAGCTGCATCCCCAGCACCGCGGCGATCGCGACGGCCGAGCTGGACCAGATCAGCGACCGCCGGGCCGAGGACCGTCGGCGCGCGGGCGCGGCCGGGTCGGCGCTCACGGGGGTGGGCATGGGCTGGTGCTCCGGCGCCTCACGCCAGGATGCTCGCCGCCGCCTTGACCCGGTCGGAGGCCGAGTGGGTCTCCATCGGTACCGCCACGCCGGCGGTCACGGCCGGACGCGCCCCGATGTCCGCGATCCACCGTTGCAGGTGGGTGAGCCCTTCGACGCTCAGGCCCGCCCACGCGTAGCCCTGCACCCACGGCCAGGTCGCCATGTCGGCGATGCTGTACTCCCCCGCGAGGTAGGGGACCTCGGCCAGCCGGCGGTCGAGCACCTCGAAGAGCCGCCGGCTCTCCCGCTGGTAGCGGTCGATCGCGTAGGGGATCTTCTCCGGGGCGTACCGGTAGAACACGTTGGCCTGCCCCATCATCGGTCCGACGCCGCCCATCTGGAACATCAGCCATTGGAGCGTCACCGAGCGGGTCTTCGGGTCGGTGGACAGGAAACGACCCGACTTCTCCGCAAGGTAGAGCAGGATCGCGCCGGACTCGAAGACCACGAAGTCGTCCTGGTCGTGGTCGACGATGACCGGAATGCGCCCGTTGGGGTTGAGGGCCAGAAACCACGGCTCCTTCTGCTCCTGCTTGCCCAGGGCGATGGGGCGGACCCGGTGCGGGAGCCCCATCTCCTCCAGTGCGATCGACACCTTCCAGCCGTTGGGAGTGGCAGCGGTAAGCAGCTCGATCACGCGCACCTCGGTACCAACTCGTATGCTTCGCGAGCGCGGGAATCAACGGGAAGGCGGGATTCGCGTGGCAGTCGTCTGACCCGCCGCCCCGAATCCTTCAACCCACCCGGACCCTGAACCGCGTGCGCCCGGGCGCGCTCTCGACGCTGGCCTCCCCGCCGTGCGCGCGTGCGATGGCACGCACGAGGGGCAGTCCGAGGCCGGTCCCGCTCCGGTCCCGCCCGGTGGTGAAGAAGCGGTCGTACACCCGCGCGAGGTTGGCCGACGAGATGCCGGGCCCGTCGTCTTCGACGTCGAAGCCCGCCCCGGTGGCGTCCTGCCAGGTGGAGATGACGATGTCGGGCCCACCGTAACTGCGCGCGTTCTCGATGAGGTTCACCGCGGCGACCTCGATCTGGGCGGCGTCTCCGGCCACCATCCCGCCGCCGGGCCGGAAGCGGACCCCGGGGTACCGTCCCGCCACCTCCCCGATCACCTCGTCCAGCACGACGTCGGTGCGCGCGGTGGGGGTCTCGATGCGCGCGAGGTCGAGGAGCCCCTGCACCATGCGGTGCATGCGGTCGAGGTCGGTGCGGGCGTTCTCGAGGAACAGGCGGCGTTGTTCGGGGGGCATCGCGGTGTCGTCGGAGAGGAGGTCGACGGTGCCGCGGAGGGTGGTCAGCGGGGTCTTGAACTCGTGCGCGACGTTGGAGGCGTATTCTTCGTTGTAGCGGATCCGTTCGGCGAGGCGGCTGGTCATGGTGCGCATCGCCTGGGCCACCGCCCGCACCTCGGCCACCCGGGTGGCGGCGATCCCGTCCAGTTCGGTGGACTGCCACCCGCGACCGTGCGCGATCTGATCGGCCACCGCGGCCAGGGCGCGCAGCGAGCGTGACACCCGCCACCCGGCGTAGACGGCCATGCCCACCGCGGCGATGGTCACCACGCCGGCCCCCCAGCCGAACTCCTCGGTGAACGCGCCCAGCACCTCCCACGGCTCCCGGCTCGCGTGGATCACGAGCACCGCACCGACCACCGTGTCGGCGACGGTCAGCGGGACGGCGGCGAAGGACCAGGCCCGGTCCGCGTCAGGCCCGGTGGCGGGGCTGCTCAGAGACGGCGGGATGCCCATGCGGGAGGTGGTGGCGGCGGCGCCCTCGAGGGCCTTGACCACCTCGACGCGGTCGGCCAGGGACTCGCCCAGGCGGGGGCCGCTGCTGGCCCGGACGATGCCCTGCCGGTCGATGATGCGGATCCCCACGCCGGTCTGTGCGAAGGCACGTTTCAGGGTCGGATCGGTGGCTTCCCAGTTGGCCGGGTCGGCGACGCCGGCGCCCAACTGGCCGATGATCAACTCGGCCACCAGCCGCGCCTCCCGCGCGAGCTCCTTCTCCCGCTGGTTCGCCTGGTCGTGGGC